>JAQSXM010000399.1 GCA_029256645.1 Sporomusa sp.
CTGAGCAGGCCGTCCCTGCCAGTCCGTAGCCGGCAACCTGCCAAACAATGTATATTGCATGACAACCCCGGTTAAGACTTCGGGTATCGGCGGACAACCGGGTATCTTGATGACCGGTTTGTCGGTTATTACCTGATCGACAGGGACAGCCAGAGTAGGATTGGGTCTGACGGCCGGAATGCCGCCCCAGGCAGCACATGTGCCAACGGCGAGAACGGCAGCGGCCTGTTTTGCTACCTTTTTCAGGGTTTCAATATAGGGGACGCCGCCGACCGAACAACAGCCTGCTTCGGCCACCGGCACAGCCCCCTCAGCCACTACAAGGTATTTACCACTAAAATCCTGCATTAATTGGCTGCGATGCTGTTCTGCTTCCTGACCGGCAGCAGACGACAGCAGTTCGTGATATTCAACCCTGACCATGTTTAAAATGGCTTCTGCCGCCGGCGGCGCATTCGAACTCAAAAACGCCATGGAACAACCGGAGCAACCCTGGCCTTGCAGCCAGATCACAGGAATTACGGTTTGGCGCTGCGCTTTGGCCATGACTTGCGGCAGGGCGGTTGGCGGCAGCCCCAGGATGCCGGTCAGGGCGCAGCAAACTTTAATAAACTGGCGCCGTGATAAGCTGTTGATTTGGAATAGTTCTTCAAGTGTTTGTTTAGCCGTCATTACATACCCCTAAATATATAAAGGCCGTATTCCACTGTACATGGAACACGGCCTCTTGTTCTCCAACGAGTCAGCAATGTCAATTTAATCTAATTTAGATATTATTTTACAGCCTCTTAGTACGCTTGTCAATATCGTCTGAAAGCAAGGCTGGTTTTTCTTGTTCCAGTATGATTAATGACTTAGTAGGGTCTGCCTAATCTTATAAATGCTTGACAATAAATACGTCTGCTGATATAGAAGGGCGGCGGGGGAAAGCCGGTATGAAGCCGGCAATGCAAGGGATAGATAAAATATAGTATCTGTCCCTCTTGTTTTTTTAAAGCAATCTGATAAACAAATGATTTAGCTGGTAAGTCCAATTCGTCCAGATCCATATTATCTGGCGGTCTGATCAATACATCGTTAATAACCTGGGGTGGGGGTTTTGCGAGTTTGAAAATAAAATCATAAGGGCTGTCGTCTAATTCAATCCCCCTTATTTTTCCCAGTGCTTCATTGTGATCGATCTCGTCCGGTTTTGCGCCGGTCAGGGAAGAGTTAAGGAACTGCATTCGCTAATGGAGACTGGGCAGCAGACTCCGACGGCGGAAGAGAATTTGCCTGGGAATTGGCCGTGGCCTGAGCATAAAAATAATTCTTTGCCTTAGCCACGTTGCCTTGCGCATATTCGGACTGCATGTTTTCCCATACAGCAGGTGTCAGGTTACTAAGCAGCGCAGAGACTCTGTTCCTGGCGTCAACTGTTTGGAGTCCGTTATTCAGCTCCAGCTTTGCTAAATCCTGCTCTAAGTAGCCATAATTGACATATTGCGGATAAAAATCATGCACCATCATATAATTTGCCTTCAGGAAACTACATGATGCCTCCTCACCCATAGACTCGGAAAAACTTTGCAGAAGATTGTTATACTGCTCCCCGTTAATAACGCGAAGCAGGTTATCCAGGGCTTGGTCAAATAATTCGCTCACAGGTCATCATCTCCTTTTTTTGTAACATCATAGCAACTAAGATCGCCTCCTTTTTGGTCAGCATGTTGCAGCTGACAGGGTATCGACACGGATCCATAACAAGGGCAAAGAAAAAGTCACACGATTGTGTGACCTAGCGCTTTGTTCCGGACAGCCAGCAGCTGGATAGTAAGCCGCGCTGCTGGCAGATCCCTCTATTTCTTATCCGTACATATTGGCCTGTATTTGGTGGGTAACCGCAAAAATTTTATTCCATTAAAAAAGTAAGTTGCCAACAGGAATACGGACCGTATAAAAATCGTGGTGATTTTGCCGATGATTTTAAGCGGCGGGAGAGACCAGTAAGCCATGCTGCCTGAACAAAACATTGGGAAAGATTTTAAACTCCGGAAAATGATCCACATTAGCGCAACCCGATTTCTGCCCAGTAAAATCAAGGATTCCAGGACCAGTTGACGATAGGCATATTACCGTTTAGGGTATTAAACATTTTTCTGTGGGAAATTCCTATTAGTTGGTTATCTGACAAGGGGCAGTTGTTTAACTAAACATATCTTTATTGATTGTGGATAATTACAGGGTGGCGGAAAGCCGGTAATAAAATAAGGACAGGTAATGTGTTGTCAAGAATAGTAACACATCATCTGTCCATTTGTTTTTAACCAAGCAAAATAACTGATAAATTCCCATGAGAAGTTAATGCCCAGGTATCTGCTGACAGCATTTTCCTGTATAATGGAAAAAGGGACGAGCAGCAACTCGTCCCTTAACTGAATACAGGAGGTGATTGTTATGCGCCTTGAGACAAAACAGTTCAAGTTCCACGTCTCAATAGCGGATTTGCTGTCAATGATTAAGTTCATTGTCAGTCTCTTCCGTTAAACCTCCGGTATTCACCGAACGTCCCTGGTACAAACAGGGGCGTTCTTAATATCCTATGCTTATTATAACCGTATTAGTATACTTTTAACAAGCTTTTTTACTGCCTGCCCGAAAGGCCTGGCACTATCGTTTAGGTTGGGAGCAGAACTCCTTGTTCTGGGAAACAAGAAAATTACTTTTTATCCGGAATATCCGATAAACCAATCAGATAATCAACAGAAACATTAAAGTATTCAGCTAGAGCAACAAGTTTATCAATGGACGGGAGATTTGCTCCACTGGCAAACTGACTTATTGCGGGGCGGCTTACGCCAATGGCAGTGCCCAGGGTCTGTTTAGATATGTTGTGCTGCTGCAATAGAAGACTTAGGCGCTGAGCGAACTTTTCTTTTTCAAACATTAAAAAACTCCCTGACGGTAAGTAATACTTACCATATAATTACACTTGGTAAGTATTACTTATGATGGCGAATTTTTAAACCAATACGCAAGGGATAAGTCTGTCTAAAAATGTGTCCTCAGGACCTTGTTGCCATTGTCACACAGGCATGGACCGTGTGCAGCAATGGAAAACAGGGGTGTGTTCCGTGCGGTTTATTTCCATTATAGCGCGGCAGACGGGTGTCTTCAATGCAATAAGTAAAAGTGTATACCTGTAGCTTTGACCTGCAAAGACTAACAAGCACGGGGCTAGTTGATGAGGGACCTGTTAATTATGCTGCCGGTAGGTCATTGTTAACACGCCGTATATACGGACCTTGGCGCGGGCGACCTTTTTGCGCCTGTACTTAGGGTTGTCAGGCACCAGTTCTACAAATTGCTCATCAAGCTCATACACATATTTCAGGGTTGCGTATTCCTCTTCATCCCCGGTAATGCCGACAGCACAAATCTGACCATTGTCAAAACAGTTTTGCTTGCGGATGAGGGCCTTGTCGCCGTCAAAGATTCTGGCGCCCTCCATGCTGTCACCGGTTATGCTCAAGATGAAAAATTCCTCCGGGCGGCTGTTTAACCAGGACCCGGGAATATCCTCATAGGGCCGGCCGGTCATCGGCATTAAGCGGGATTGCCGGTAGTTTCCCAGTCTCCTCTATCCCGAATAAACGGCTGAGCGGGATATCAAAAAGAGCAGCCAGTGTCGGGATCAGCGCCGTATCAGGCATAGCCCGTCCGGCTTCCCATTTAGCAACCGCCTGCTGGGTAACGCCGACAATTTTACTGAGTTCCTCCTGGGTAAGGCCTTTTTTTAGGCGTTCCGATCTAATGATTGCAGCCAACATTTTATCACCTACTTGTCTTCATGTTACAACCGACTGTTGTAAAAGAAAATAGCAACAACTAAATTTCGTGTAACCGATTGACAACAACATGAGGTTGTATTATTATAAAAAGTGTCGTAAACAACCAAAAGTTGTCGGGGTGAGCATGTGAGAACAAAGCTAGTCGAATTTCGCAGCGGGCGGTCGCAGGCGGAAATGGGGGCTCAGTATGGCGTGTCCCAGCAGGCCTGGAGTTATTGGGAGCGCGGCGCCAAGAGTCCTTCCCCGTTTATCATGAAAAGGATTGCCGATGACTCGGGGGTACCGATGGAGATTCTTTTCTGCGATGTGTTTAACAAAGACAGGTTGTTAAAATAAACTGGGCGCGTAAGCTGCCGGATAAGGAAAAAGTATGCCCAGGATAGTGTCATAAAGACACTAGGAGTTGCGGGTTTAGCTTTCTGGTAGTGTAACGAATTTACATAAAAAATCATATAACAAAAAGGGGACAACTTTAAATGAGAAAGCATCAGGTAATCCCAACCGCTGCCGCTATCAGTCTGGGCTGTGTACTGGCCCTGTTGCCGGTAGGGGCCGGAGCAGGGAGAGGTTGATCACGATCACTGGGAAGGCATTACCAGACCGGTAGCCCGGAATGTCTTTTACCCGCAACAGGGGCGGACCTATTACGCAACTGTGCAATATGCCTTTTAGGGAGAACAAGCAAGCTGCTTTTTATTTGGAATCAGGAATAGGAGGTTTGATAGTAATAAACAGGAGGCTGATCAAATGTCAAAGGGAGATTTATTATTAGGTTTTACTGTGGTCAATGAAAGCTATGAACGTGGTCAGGCGGGCGATATTACACAAGGTACAGGTGACGTTACTGACATCATCGCCAATAAAGCCCAAGTGATTAACCAGAGAGGTGACCCCACAGTCCACGCATTCCCTGATGCCGCAGGCGAACTCCGGGTTATCCTCGCCCAATATTTGCGGAAGGCTGGTGATCCTCCGGCAGATGCGATCATCGATATCTACAACCCAGTCGCAAATCCCTGGGCTTATATCGGCACTAAAACCTGGAACTCGATGGGTAACCTGTATGGCGCTGTGTCCAAAGGCAATTTTATTCACACCATTGACTATGACAATGCGGCCCTTGTCACCATTGCCATGACCGGCGACATTTACACCGAATCAGGCAGCTATCTCTTTCCCGATTACTTCAATGCCATCGAGGGCCCGAACCGCCCGCCGCTGGCCCCAGCCGGTTTGCAGCACAACGGGGTTGCCCTGCTGAAGAACGGCAATTTACTGCTGGCCCTCTTTACCACCGTTGATGACCCCTGGGGCGCGGCTGTCTACCAGGCCAGCACGCTTGTCAGGCTGCGCATTGAGCCCGCAACCGGCGCCCTCAGCTACACCGCCGGTGACTATGTCAAAGTCGGTAAAAATGCCCTGGCCCTGGAGCCGTTTGCCTTTACCTTTAATAACGCCGACTACAACAACATCTATATTACCTGTATCGGCGGCCCCCAGAACTTCGGCAGCCATAATCCGGACTCCCGGCTGGATATCGTTGATCTTAATACGATGACAGCCAGGACCGTCTTCCAGGCGGGCCCGGCCAACGGTACCAGCGATCAGTTCGATTTCCGGGACATTGTAATCGGGAACCGCGGCGACGTTTATATCCTGGCCGGTCACTACAACGATGACTATGCCACCTTCCGGGGCCAGGTATACAAAACCACCGCTGCCGTTCTCCAGTTGCAGGTCAATTCCTCTTCAACGCCAGCCTTGCTTAGCCAACTGGCTGAAGCGGTGGACGTGATGGCGGCCGCCCCCGGTTTCTTCTGGGCACTATTATATGAGAATGCCCTGCCTGTGAGTAATGACCGGCTCTGGTTTGTCAGAGGCAACCAGATTGATGTCTATAACCCTCCGCCGGTCAGCCTGCAGTCAGATCCTTTTCGAACCTTGACGCCAGCGGCTGATCTGGGTCTTACTAATATCAACTCCGTCACCCCGTTTTGGCAGCCGCCGCTTACCCGGGGGGCACCGCAGCGGAGTTCCCGGACGCTTGCGGCTCAGGCCAGGCTGGCTTGGCAGGCCAGG
>JAQSXM010000017.1 GCA_029256645.1 Sporomusa sp.
AACAACATCAGGAGGCCTCTTACATGGATAACCTGCGTTTAAAAATATCCAACATTGACAGAGTCGGCCTTGTCCTTGATATTTCAAACGTGCTTGCGGCCAGAAAAATCAATATCATCTCCATGGAGCTTGAAATTAATACGATTTATATTGAGATAGAACCACCCGATGATCTCAGCAAACAATATCTTGTCCATGAACTAAGCGCAATTGCCCTGGTTACTGCAGTAAACGAGATTAACCTCATGCCGCATCAGGAACGGGCTGAACAGCTTAACGCTGTTCTAACCTCTGTCAGTGACGGCATTATCGGGATTGATCTTGAAGGCCGCATTACTCAATACAATCCGGCTGCCGAGAAAATTGTCCGGTTGCCGGCAAGCGAGGTTATCGGGCAGCCATTTGCTGCTATATTTCCTGCCAACAGCCCCCTATTGGAGACTTTGCAATACGGAACGCGCTATAATAATCGTGAGATTGTTCTGGAAAAAACCAAAAGCCATTATCTCTCAAGCGGGCGTCCCATCATTGATAATACCGGTCGCATCATTGGGGCAGTGGCTATTATCAAAGACATCAGCGCCGTCCGGGAACTGGTATATACTGTTACAAGTCAATTAAAGATAACCTTTGATGAGATCCTATATACCAGTCAGTCAATGCAGCGGGTAATCACCCTGGCCAAGTCTATTGCCAGAGGGGAGTCAACCGTACTCATCAGGGGCGAGACCGGTACAGGCAAGGAACTTATTGCCAGGGCTTTACATGCCGCCTCCCCCCGCAATAAAAAAACATTTGTGCCACTGAACTGCGCCGCAATCCCTGATGCCCTCCTGGAAAGTGAGCTATTTGGTTATGAAGACGGCGCCTTTACCGGTGCTGCCAAAGGCGGCAAACCTGGCTTATTTGAGTTTGCCAACACCGGTACCATTTTTTTGGACGAGATTGGGGAAATCCCATCACACCTGCAGGCTAAACTGCTGCGTGTGCTGCAGGAGGGAAAAGTCAGGCGTATCGGCAGCAGCAGGGAAATTCCTGTTGATGTACGCGTCCTGGCAGCTACCAACCGCAATCTGGAAAGCATGATTACTAAGGGTAGTTTCCGGGAAGACCTGTACTACCGGCTTAATGTAATTCCGTTATTTATCCCGCCACTCCGCGAACGGAAAGACGATATTCCGCTTCTGATTCAATTTTTTCTCAAACGCTGTGCTGTCAGCCTTCATAAAGAGACCGATACCATCAGCCAGGCAGCGCTGGCAAAGCTTACCGGCTACCATTGGCCTGGTAATATCCGCGAACTGGAGAATGTTATCGAACGTGCTGTCACAATTGTCATCGGCAATATTATCCAGGCTGAGCATATTATCTTTGATCATGATTATACACCAACGATGCCGGCCATCCCTCAGGCTTGCAACCGGACACTTGAGGAGATTATTAACGAAGTTGAACATGATGTGCTTGTTAAGGCGATGGCTAAACACACTACTTCCCGTCAGCTGGGGGCTGTTTTAGGTCTATCCCATACAGCAGTACTCAAAAAGTTGCACAAATACGGGCTGTCATTAAAACGGAGCTGAAATTAAAAAGCAGCAGTTCTTCACACTGAAGAACTGCTGCTTGCTTATTACTTTTTTATAATCTTTTCTGACCGGCTTAGCGGCTCACTGGTATCCATATGGCCTGATATTGTGTCAATCTTTTTGCCGTCAACCAGAATCTGTACCTTGTGAATATCGGGAAACTGGGTAAGCGTATTGACAATAGCGCCTACCAGCAACGTTTCACTGGTCGAACCGCCCACATTCTTTTTAATCAATTTATCGTCAAAGTCCACATAGGCAATATGGTCCTTAACTGTCAGATTCTTCACTTTAGCGCCAGCAGGCATAACACTGACAAGCGCCGGGTTTTGTGTTCCGGCCTGGAGAAGCTCGATAGCAGTACGGGCCGGTTGGCTGTTGACAGGCACTTTATGAGTTTCAGGCACAAGAAACATAGCATCCTTAGTCGCATGATAAACAACAAGCTGCATAGTCCGTTCCGGATTGGAAGCCGTATTGGGCTGCTGCGATTGTTCTGTTGCTTTCTCTGGTGCCCCGGGTGCTGTCGGATTAACAGGCGCCGCACCGTCACACCCTGCAATCAAAAACGCTAAAGTCAGCAAGAAGGCCATTATAAGCAATCTCAAGTTTTTTTTCATAGTACCCACCTCTTTAGTTTAGCTTGGCAGCCTGGTCAAAAAACCGTTCCAGCCCCCGTACTATTCCTAGAGACATTTTCTGCTGAAAATCGGGTGAACCCAGGAGTTTTTCCTCAGCCGGATTAGAAATAAACGCCATTTCAATCAGCGCCGCCGGCATCCGGGTCCGCTTAATCACATAGAAGTTGGCCGGATTAGTCCGACGATCCTGCAGTTTTCCCGCCTCAACCAGACTTGTTTGCAAGGCTTGTGCCAACATAGCATCATACTGTGTTTTCTGATAATAGTACGTAGACGTGCCGCCTACAGACCGGTCTGTAAAGGCATTCATATGAATGCTCAGAAATACGTCAGCTTTACGACTATTGGCAGCTGTCGAACGCGCTTTAAGCTCCTCAACAGCTGATGCGTTAGGGCCGAAAACATCACGGTCATCCTGACGCGTCATAACTACCTTGGCCCCCGCTTTCTCCAGCAGCGTCCGTACCCGCTGGGCGATAGCCAGGGTTGCCGTCTTTTCCATATACTGACTGGGACCAATAGCCCCTGGATCACTGCCGCCATGGCCGGGGTCAATGGCAATTACCTTGTCCTTTAAACCGGTTGTAAAAGAAAAATCCGGCAATGGCACAGGCTTATTTACATCAACAACAACCCGGAAAGGCTTGTTAGCCTTGGCGTCGCTGGGCAGGGTAAATACCCGGTAATCGGTATCCTCAACCATAATTGGCAGGTCAAAAATTACTTTAGTATCCTGACCACTGGCCGCAAAACTTACCTTCTCGATAACTTTTCCGTCAAAGGTAAGATCTTTAATCGCTTTGCCCGGTGTTGTCCCTTTTATAGTCACACTAAGACGCGGCGTTGGCCCGGAAATAACAACTCCACTCGCTTCAACAGGGCCGGATACATCCATTACCATCCTCATCATCGCAGAACCTGTAAGGGCTTCGGTATGGTTAGCCCACCGAACCTGACTAAGCTCCGGCTGACGGCTAATTCTACGAGTTTCGATTGTTTTACCGGAAGTTACTTTCGGCAAACTAATAACAGGCTTAGCTTCCGGAGCAGTGTCCGGAGCGGCATATACACCTGTCCAGGAAACCAGAAACAGGACAAGCAGAAACATCAACGCTATCTTTCGCAATCAAGGCACCTCCAAACCGCGAAGTGTCCTGTTAATATTCGTGCTCTTTGTCAAAATTCCTGCAGGACTTAAGTCTTATTTTCTAAAAAAAATACAATATATGCCCTGAACCTGTAAAGTATTCGTGCTGCCGGTTATTTATTGTTGTCCTGCTGTCGAATAATCTGCTCAAATAGTGCATCAGCCTCAGCCTGTGCCTGTTTTGTGGCCTCAACATCCACAGTTACCTGTATCGAGAGAATATCGCCTTCTTTCGTTTCCGGCAACAGCTCCCGGGGCCAGTTGACGCCAGTCTCGCTGGCACCTACTAATAACACTGCTTTGCTTCCCTCAAACCGGTCAATAACGGCTTTTATTTCCATAACAGTTTATCGCTCCTTTGTAATAGAATATGTTTTCCCATCACTCGTAACAGTCAGGGTCCCGTCAGTGTCAGTACGGTATACCTTCATTTTTTTATCATTGTATTTTTTTAAGGTTATTGGATGCGGATGGTGATACTCATTGTCGGCCCCCAGCGAGATGAGTGCCGCCTCAGGACTCACCGCCTGCAAAAACGGTAGTGACGAGGATGTTTTACTGCCATGATGACCGCTTTTCAGCAATGTGCTCTTAAGGCCGGCCGCGCCCTTTTTAAGCATCCGCTCTTCAGACTCTTTTTCAGCATCGCCGGTCATCAGCATTGAGAAATTACCATATACCAGTTTAGCCACAATCGAGTTATTGTTTAAATCAGGTTCAGAGCCGCCAATGAACGGCTGCTCCGGTGCCAGAACGCTCAGGACCGCTTCATTGCCTAATTCGATCGTTGTCCCGGCAGTAACCACAGTAAAAGGAATCTTCTTTTTATTGATTTGTGTCAAATATTGTTTGTATAGGTTTGAGGTTGTTTTCTGCCCGCTGTCATATACCTGCCTGACGGTAAAGTTTGCAAATACAGCAGCTGCACCGCCGATATGGTCGGCATGCGGGTGGGTAATAATAAGTTTATCCACAGTAGTAATTCCCTGACTTTTCAGCATACTGACCAGCTTGTCCCTGGCCGGAACATCACCGGTATCAATAAGCACCACCTGATCATTGGTGCGAATAAGGATGGCATCTCCCTGACCGACATCAAGCACCTTAACAGTGAGCGGTGCGCCGCTGACAACAGCCGGTAGCTTGCCACCTGGCTGGGAGGTTATTCCTGCGCTGCCACAACCAGTCGCAAAGATAACTGAAAACAAGGTCACAGCAATGACAAGCCATGACCACTTGCGTGTTAGTTTCATTAAATTCTCTCCTCATATGTAAATCCTGGCAACTCTATGTATCGCTGCTTTTTACAGCCCGCAAACTAAAAATAGGCAGTTTCCCGCCTACACCTAGCCCTACAACTGAACCAAGCCAATACTAATCCGTATCGCCTCGTCCACCCTATTCATAATTTCTTCGCTTAAATGCGTTACCTTTTCCCTAAGACGCCGCTTATCAATAGTCCGGAGCTGCTCCAGCAACACAACCGAATCTTTTTCAAGATTATACTGACTGGCGTTTACTTCAACATGTGTGGGCAGTTTAGCCTTGGAAATCTGCGACGTAATCGCCGCCACAATAACCGTTGGGCTATACTTGTTCCCGACATCATTTTGAATGACCAGAACCGGCCGGTGGCCCCCCTGTTCTGATCCGACCACAGGACTCAAATTAGCGTAATAAATATCTCCGCGCTTGACAATCATCGCTATTCACGCTCCGCCAGCAGGCCAGGCATCAGTTCAAATGTGTCAATATCAGCCAATAAGCCTTCCTCGGCTAATGCCAGATTAATGACTGCCATTTCCTGATAACCTTTTTTCATCATATCCCGTACAGCTTTTCTCTTGCGTTCTTCTATATAAAGACGCATGGCTTCTCTGACAAACTGACTTCTGCTCAATTTGTCCATAGCTATTATGCCGTCTACTTCCTGTAACAATGCATTAGGAATACTTATCATGATTCGCCGTAACTCTGCCACACCTTCACCCCCGCCAGTATGGAGCATATTAAAAGATATTATTATTATATAAGCAGTTATATACCACTGTCAACTTTTTTATATACTTTAATAGCCTTTTATGCCGTACAATGCTGCTGGAACAGCTTTAATCAGATCTGTCGCAGCCATCCCGACCATACCGGCTGCTGCTGCAACATCACCAGCCAAGCCGTGAACATACACGCCTGCTACTGCTGCATCATGGCTGGAAAGCCCTTGGGCAATCAGGCCTGCAATGATGCCTGTAAGGGCGTCACCGGTTCCACCTGTGGCCATCCCTGCATTACCACTAGTATTAATATATACTTCTCCATCCGGAAAAGCAACAACTGTCCGGGCCCCTTTGAGCACAACAATGCTGCCCCATTCGCCTGCAGCCTGCCGGGCCACCCTCACCCGGTCTGCGTTTACAGCCTCGATAGAGAGACCGGTTAGCCGCGCCATCTCACCGGGGTGTGGCGTTAATACCGGTAATGCGCTACAGTCAACTAGAATATCTGTATAGCCAACCAGCGCATTTAGCGCATCTGCATCAATGACCAGCGGGCATTCGGCAGCAGCAACAACTGCGCGGACCGCAGCCAATGTCTCCTCCTGGCCGCCAAGCCCGGGCCCAATTGCCAATACATCATTGCCTGACGCCAGCTCGATAATCTCCGGCACAGCCCCCTGGCCAATAGCGCCTGCCAGGGTTTCAGCAAGCGGTTTTGTCATGATCTCGGTCAGCTTAACTGCTAATATATCCTGCAGGCTTGCCGGGGCAGCCAGCGTAATCAAGCCTGCTCCGACGCGCAGCGCGCCCTCGGCAGCCATAGCCGCAGCCCCGCTCAAACCACGCGAACCGGCCACAACAGCCAGCCGGCCGCTCATGCCTTTATGGGCTGCCGGGCTGCGCCTGGGTAATATTTTACCGATCATATCTGCCATTATGATATTTTGCTTAATATCCTGCCCGGCCACAATGGCCGTCGGTATGCCAATATCTGCCACTGTGAGCTCACCCGCGTACTCAGCACCCGGATACAAAAACAACCCCGGTTTTGGCAGACCCAACGTCACTGTATGGGTTGCACGTACAGCCTTGCCGTAAATCCGTCCGGTATCCGCATCCACACCGGACGGGATATCTACTGCAACCACCAGTTTGCCGGCAGCATTAATAATATCAATAAGCTGAGCCATGTCACCACTAATTTCGCCGCGGAAACCAGTACCTAAGAGTGCATCCACCAGGCAGTCGGCAAAGGTAGCTGTAACCTTTACCTTGTCCCACACCCGCTCATTATTAATCTCAATAATATCAATACCCATGAGCTCAATAATGTCAAGATTAACCCTGGCATCACCGCTCACAGCTTCTTTTTCGCCAAGTAAAAAGACCTTAACCTTGCCCCCCTGGTTGGCAATATGTCTGGCAATCACATAACCATCACCGCCATTATTGCCTTTGCCGGCTAGAATACAGAATTTCTGCTCAGACAGCGGTTCCATGATTGTCTCCAGATGGCGTACTACCGCCACCCCGGCATTCTCCATCAATACCGCACCAGGAATACCATAATCATTAATTGCAATCCCGTCAATCCCGCGCATTTCACTAGCTGTTGCTGCTTTCATCACTTTCCGCCTCCCTCTAAAACGGCCTGAGCTGCCGCATATTCCCGCGCATGCGTCAGAGAAATATGGATAGCTGTGACACCAAGCTCCCCTGCCTGCACAGCAAAACTGCCGTGCAGGACAATGCTTGGTTTGCCCCTGCCGTCGATTACAACCTCAATATCTTTGATCTGTCCGCCTGCAAAACCGCTGCCAAACGCCTTGGACACTGCCTCCTTTGCCGCAAAGCGTGCAGCAAAGGAAGCTGCCTGCTGGACACCCCGGCTGCGGCAATAGGCTGTTTCACTAACCGTAAACACCCGCAGTATAAACGCCTCCCGCTCAACAGCCGCTTTAATCCTGTTTATCTCAACAATGTCAATACCAATGCCAATAATCACTGTTTCACCTTCCATAAATTTACAGATATAACTCCAAGGTTAATTATATACCAAAATTAACAATAAAAAAACTAGGCTTTTCACCTAGTTGCAAATAAAAATTCCCGGACATGCTATCTATGATACCTGCTTAACTCAGGTTATTTTTGACCCCCAGAACACTGCCTTGCCTTAAAAAGCCTCTGGCCGCCCGCAGTTTAAGAACCATTAATACCGCTTCCCGAAAGATAGATGAAGACATCTTTGACTGTCCCCCCAGCCGTTCCTCAAAGATAATGGGAACTTCCTTAATGCTAAAACCTAATAAATAAGCGCGGTAAGTCATCTCTATCTGAAAGGAATAGCCGTTCGATTTAATATTGTCAAGGTCAATCGCCGCCAGCACGCGGCGGTGAAAACACTTAAAACCACCTGTTAAATCATGGAATGGCAGGCTAAGAATGATGCGGGAATAAATACTGCCGCCAATACTGATTAGCTTGCGCAGAAACCGCCAGTTAGTTACACCGCCACCGGCAACATACCTGCTCCCCAGAACAACGTCACAGTTGGCAACAGCCTCGATAAACTGCGGTAAGTACTTAGGGTTATGGGAAAAATCGGCATCCATCTCAAAAATAAGCTCATAACCCTGTTCAAGCGCCCATTTAAAACCGGCAATATAGGCGGTACCTAAACCCAGTTTACCTGGCCGTTTTAAAAGAAAAAGCTGACCCTGATAATCAGCAGCCTGTAGTTGTTCAATGAGTTCACCAGTACCGTCAGGCGAGGCATCATCTACTACAAGAACGTGAATGCCAGGCACAGCACCATAAATCAACCTTAATAACCGGGCAATATTACTCTTCTCATTATATGTCGGAATAATTACAAGCTTCATGAGTTTCCTCCTCAGGCTTGCGGCCTCTGTCGTTAAAAGTTATGGCATAATTGAGTGCAAAATTAAGCGCTCCGGTAACACCAACAGCAATGATCTGAGCCATTGTCGCATCTATAGCAAACTGCTCGACCAAGACCTTTAACAGCATCAGATTTGCCACTAAATTAATGATATTGCAGGCTACAAATGAGATATACTTCTGCTTTAAACTTTTATCGCCAGCCCGCCCTTTGAAGGTCCATAACACATTCCAGACAAAATTGTTGCTAACAGCCACAACAAAGGATAGCAGCGCTGCGGTTATGTAGTTGACGCCAAGGGCAGTGAGCGGGATATATACGGCCATATTAACACCGACCCCCGACAAGCCGATAACAGAAAACCTGGCGAACATTTTTAAAAGCATCTGGCCCATCTCCTTCCTATCCAGTATAGTAATTAGCTATTACCGAAAATTATATTTATTTTTGACAAAATAAAAAAACGAGGCAAATAGTTGCCTCGTTTTGAGTAATAACATCAATTAAATTATCTTTAGGGGCGGTAATTACGTTGGATAAATACCTCTACCCGCCTGTTGGTCGCCCGTCCCTCAGAGGTATCATTACCCGCAACCGGGCGGTATTCACCATATCCGGTAGCGCTAAACCGCTCAGGCTTAAGCCCGGTTTCCTGGGCCATAAGAAATTTCATGAAATTTACGGCCCGCCGCGAACTAAGCTCCCAGTTAGAAGGAAACTCCCTGGTGTTGATCGGTACCGTATCAGTGTGCCCTGATACAGTAATCTTCTGGCTCAGCGGCGACAACAATTTAGCGATCTGAATGCCGAAGCGGCGCGACTCTGATCTAAGATCAGCACTGCCTGACGGGAATAGTGCCGTGTCCTGAATACGGATCATAAGCCCGTCATCAGTCAGCACGGTAGACAAATCGCCCCCCAGGCCGTTATCAGCAATATACTTATCCAACATCTTCTTTAACTCAATTAATTGCGCAGTTTCCTGCATATAGGCCTTTTCATTGATACCGCTCATAGCCGTCATCACAGACGGTATCTGCGGCGCCGGGCTAGCCTGGCTAGTATCCGGCTGGGGTGGCTTAGGGCTCTCTAAGAGCGCCGGACTGCCGTTAAACGCCACATTAAAAGAGGCTGCAATCTGATCAAACTTTTTCTGATCAAGCTGGGCGGATGCAAATAATACAATAAATAGCGCCAGGAGCAACGTCAGGATATCAGCATAGGGAATCAGCCAGGTCTCATCCGAATGCTCCTCATGATGTTCCTTTTTATTTCTGCTCATTATTTATCCTCCGGCTTAGGGTTTAGCAGCGCCCGGACCTTCTGCGGAATGAATACTAACAATTTCGATTCAATCGCCATCGGGGAATCACCCGCCTGCAGCGACAAGATCCCTTCAACCATCATCCGTTTAACTTCCACTTCTTCTTTCGATATCAGTTTAAGCTTGGTGGCAAAAGGATGCCATAGCACGTAACCGGTAAATATCCCCAGCAAAGTGGCCACAAACGCGGCCGCAATGGAATGGCCTAATTTCTCGATATCATCAAGACTTCCCAATGCGGCAATCAAACCAATTACCGCCCCTAATACACCAAGTGTCGGCGCATACATACCAGCCTGAGAAAATATAAGTGCCCCATTGCGATGGCGTTCTTCCATGGCTTCGATATCAGCGTCCAGTACGTCTCTGACAAAATCCACATCCATGCCATCAATGACCATACTCATCCCATTCTTTAAAAACGGGTCCTTGATATCCTCAAGCTTACTTTCCAGCGCCAGAATACCTTCCCGGCGTGCAACCTGCGATAATTCAACAAATAACTTGAGTAAAACCTGTTTGGGGATACGTTCCTCCTGGCTAAACAGTTTTTTAAACAACACCGGAAAATTCTTAAGTTGTTCCAGAGGGAATGCATTAAATAAGCTGGCCGCTGTACCAACTATAATAATTATAAATGCTGCTGGGTTTATGAGTGCAGCTGGACTTGCGCCCTTCAGCGCCATACCGACAAGAATAGCAAAAAGCCCCAAGATTAATCCAATTACCGTTGACTTCTCCAATGAAAGCCCTCCCAATAACATATAAACAACAACATCACATAATTGTATATCGTAATTTTTTCGACAATAATTAAGGGATTCTCTAAACAAAAAAAAAGTCCTGCCAAATAACGACAGGAATTGCATTACTTTATTGTAAACAATGCTGCTCAATCTCACACAAAATACTCGACCTTTGCCTGCGGAAAAAGGGCTGACAGCTTGCCTGCCAGGAATTCTTTACTCTCGTTCATAACCTCCGGCTGATAAATATACTTACCATAACCAAATTGTCCGTATTTGTATTTCCGGTCACTTTCCTCCATGGGTAAATCAGTCTCAGGAAACAAGTCCAGAATGTTATTTTTCGCCCGTTTCGTAAATCTATGCGAAATCAGCTCAAAGGTCAGATCACTTCTTGCCGCAGCAGGCAATTGTCCGTCCAGCGCTTCAAGCAAACGGCCATACTCCTGCTGCCAGCCGGGGAAAAAGAAAATCGGCGCAATAATAAACCCCAGCGGATACCCAGCCCCGGCTACCTTGCCGGCAGCAGTTACCCGCTCAAGCATTGATGGCGTTACATGCTCATACTTTTCAATAACCGAGGCCGCGTTCAAACTAAAGCGGAAGCGGGTATGGCCGTTATGTCGGGCAGTAAGCAGGCTATCGACCTTGTCATGCTTGGTAACAAAACGAAACCGCCCCTGTTTATGATGACCGAAAAACTCAATTGTTTTGAACAAAAGACCGGTTAGGTATTCAGTAGGAATCGGATCAGAGGTAGCAGCACCTTCAAACCAGGTAATCTCCGGCGCCCGCGCCTGCATATAGGTTTCAGCCTGCGCAAAAATTTCCTCAATATTTACGTATACCCTGAGATATGGTTTTTTCCCCAGCGTAGTCGCCAGATAGCAATACTCGCACATACTTGGACAACTGGTGTTCAGCGGCAGCTGATAATGGGCCGAGGGTTTACAACTGGCGAAATCAGTGCTTTTTCTCACCCCGACAACCATGGTGCGTTTAGCCTCCCGGAAAGCCTCCTGCGTCGTCTTGCCGGGGATTCCGGTCACCCGGTTATGGGAACCGGTAAAATGTATCGGAACATCCATGGCCTGAAGTTTGTCATATACTGCTTTTCCCAGCGGATAGTCCAGTGCTTTCGCTTCAAAAAAGGCCCGTTTGGGTACAAAATAATTCATGACGGCAGCTCACCTCTCCAGTAGTGTGAACCGCCGCCATGACTTTTACGCGAGCCTGCTGTTATTTTCTCACAGCCCGATTTTTACCTTGATAGCTTATTCATCACGGCATTGGCAGCAATCGCTACATTATCAATCGGACTGCTATAGGGCGGCGCATAGGCTAAATCCATATCAAACAGATCGTCAATCGTAGCCGCCATGGTAAGCGCTGCCGCCATAACGTCAATCCTTTTAGCCACATCACCCTCACCAAAGATCTGCGCGCCCAAAACCTTGCGGCTGTCAGCCTCAACAACCAGTTTAACCGTGATCGACTTAGAGCCTGGCATATAATGGGGCTTGTCCGGGGCGGCCACCGTAGCGGTTACATACCGATACCCCAGTTCTTTAGCCTCACGCTCGGTAAGACCAGTTTTGCCGACATGAAAATCCAGTATCCTGACTGCTACTGTATTTAACACCCCGCGAAACTTAACACGATTACCACCGATATTCTCGCCGATCACCCGTCCATGCTTATTGGCTGTTGAGCCCATGGGGGCAAACACCTTTTTGCCTGATATGATATTAGTATTCTCTGCACAGTCGCCGCCGGCATAGATATCCGGGTCACTTGTCGCCAAATATTCATTAACAGCGATAGCACCTGTGGGACCAATGACCAGACCGGCTGTTTTCGCCAACTCAGAATTAGGGCGGACACCAATAGCCAGCACCACGACATCAGCCGGGATGACCCGCCTGTTGGTCACCACCGCCGTAACGGTGCCCTCACCGTCAAACCGCTCAACCTTCTCCCCCAGCAATAGGGTAATGCCGTTGGCCAGCGCATATTTGGCCACCGGGGCCGCAACCTCAGGATCTAAGAAAGCCGGAAACACCTGCTCCTGCATCTCAATAACCGTTACCTCAACCCCACGGATCTTAAAGGCCTCTGCCATTTCCATGCCCACAAGGCCGGCACCAATAACCACTGCGTTTTTAATCTGTCTGCTATCAATCCCGGAGCGTATCGCCACTGCATCATCCGGGTGCCAGAACTGATGAATCCCGCTGAGCTCAATACCGGGAAGCGGTGGCTTAACAGGTGTAGCACCGGTAGCAATGATCAGCTTATCATAGGGGAAAACCGTTTCTTCACCGGTTTCCAAACTTCTGGCTGACACTGTTTTATCCCCGCGGTTAATGGCAGTAACCAACATCCGGATACGCACATCAACATTTTTATCAGCCTTAAAAAACTCCGGATTCCGCAATGCACCTGATGAAGTTTTTACAAAATCACTGACATCGGCAATCAAGCCGCCGACATAAAAGGGCATACCACAAGCACCGTAAGAAATGAGCGAGCCTTTTTCCAGAACGATAATCTCGGCCTCAGGAACCTCCCGGCGAATCTTGGCAGCTGACTTAAGCCCTGCCGCCACAGCACCAATAACAACTATCTTTTGCATACAACATTCCTCCTGCCCCCAGGTTGGGATTTGTATTGAAATAAAAGACCCCGGTCACGGGGTCTTTTATTGTTACTTAGCAGGTGCAGCCGGCGGCTGATAGACTCTTGCAGCCAGCTCTTTATCCAGATAGAACAAGCCTGAACTGTCACCAACCATTCTCAGTTGTTCAAGAACCTCACTGGCCGAAGCCTCTTCTTCTACCTGTTCGGTCACAAACCATTGAAGGAAAATCTGCGTTGCCACATCTTTTTCTTCAACAGCAACTGCGTACAGCTGATTGATCAGACTGGTAACATGCTCTTCATGAGTTAATATCTTCTCAAATACCTCAGCAGGTTTGCCAAACTCGGTCGGCGGGGCCTCAATTACCTTAAGTTCTAACTGACCGCCACGCTCTAGTATATAATCAACAAATTTTAATGCATGCATCGTTTCTTCCTGATACTGTACCCTGAGCCAATTGGCAAAACCCTTGAGGTTTTTGGACATACAGTAACCGGACATGGCCAGATAGAGATTAGCTGAATACATTTCTGCCTGGATCTGGTTGTTAATAGCGCTTTGTAATTTTGCAGTAATCAATGTGTGCTCCCCCTTTTCATAATCCATTCTACTATATTTTACTAATTTTACGAAAAATAGACAAGACTTTTCGCCAGCTTCTGCCAAGAACTACAAACTATCTATTGATCTATACTTTGCCGGGCCAGCCCACGCTTGAAGTCTTCAATTGTATGCACAGGCCTCTGACAGGCAAAGTTCTCACAAATATAGCCTGTAGCCCGGCCGTTAACAGCGCCCTGCCCGGCAGCCACAGGTACCAGCTCCCAGTTGTCGGTCTGATAGACCGGGTCATTGTAGACAACCGTCGTTTCAGGCATAAAGCTCTGACCAGCCAACGCCAGCATAGCCTGGACATCAGGGTCTTCCTTTTCCCCGGCAATGACAATATGGCTAGGTGGGGTCAGATAGTAATCAAGCGCCAGTAAGAAGTACGTATAAGCCCGGGGATAACGGGAAATCTCGCTGCTGAAATAACTGAACATCTCTTCAACCAGCCCAATATACTCAGCATTCTCGGTCAAACGCCCTAACCGCAGCAAGGCTAATGCAGCCACAGAATTACCTGAGGGTATGGCACCATCATAGATCTCCTTTTGGCGCATAAGCAGCTCTTCACCGTCATTGCCGGTAAAATAAAAGCCGCCATTTTCCATATCCCAGAACAATTGCTTAAGGTCTGCGCTCACCGCGATTGCCTGCCGCAGGTACTTGGGGTTAAAGGTGGTCTCATATACCTCCAGGAGCCCCCACAGCATGAATGCATAGTCATCCACATACCCCAGGTAGGCCGCATTGCCCTCGCGGTAACGGGCTAACAACCGCTTGCCGTCCTCGGCAGTAAGCTTCGCAAAGATAAAATCGATAGCCCGCGCAGCAGCCTGGGCGTAATCATCCCGTTGCAGAACCCTGCCCGCTTTAGCCAGTGCAGCAATCATCAACCCGTTCCAGGCGGTCAATATCTTGTCGTCTTTAAATGGATGCACCCGCTGCTCCCGGTCCTGATACAACTTGTCCCTGGCTTCAGCCATTTTGGCCTCAAGGTCATTAATATCAAGGTTATGCTGTGCGGCATACTCATATAGATCGCTATCAATCAGGTTCAAAATATTTTCGCCTTCAAAATTACCGCCCGGGGTGACATTATATACATCAGCAAACAGTTCGCCAAGCTCTGAGCCTAACAGCGCCATAATCTCCTGTAGTTTCCAGACATAGAACTTACCCTCCACCCCTTCGGAGTCAGCATCCTCGGCTGAATAGAAAGCACCGCCAGGGCTGGTCATATCCCGCATGACATAGGTAATAATCTCCTCGGCAATCCGGGCAAAGTCCGGGTCGCCGGTACACTGATAGGCCTCCACATAGGCGTAACACAGCAGGGCATTATCATACAGCATCTTCTCAAAATGCGGTGCAAGCCACCTGTTGTCTGTTGAATAACGGGCAAACCCATAACCCAGATGATCATAGATCCCGCCCCGGCTCATTGCATCCAGTGTCTTCACCACCATAGCAATGGCTTTTTTATCCCCCGACCGCCGCCAATAGCGCATGAGGAACAAGAGATTATGGGGTGTCGGAAACTTAGGTGCAGGCCCAAAACCACCATAAGTGGGGTCAAAGTCACTTAATAGCTGCGCAACTGCCTGTTCCAGCGTTTCCGCTGACAGCTGCCCCTTTTCCAGTTTTGCAGGCTGGT
This sequence comes from Sporomusa sp., assembly GCA_029256645.1. The sequence goes on from JAQSXM010000017.1 coordinate 15,245, forward strand.
TCTTGAGTGATTGAGCCAGCTTTTCGCCAATCTCTTCAATCCTATCCCGATTCTGGTCCCACTGTTCCTTCAGCATTGACAATACTTCCAACAACCCCGGCCTGCCATACATCGCATGCTTAGGCAGATACGTCCCGGCGAAAAACGGCTTCTTATCAGGGGTCATCACAATTGTCAACGGCCAGCCGCCCTGCCCGGTCACAGCCTGACACACCGCCATATAGATATGATCAACGTCAGGACGTTCTTCCCGGTCAACCTTAATCGCTACAAAGTAGTTATTCAAGAGCGCCGCTACAGTTGTATCCTCAAAGGATTCCCGCTCCATAACATGGCACCAGTGGCACGTACTATAGCCACAACTAAAAAATATCGGCTTGTCTTCTTCTCTCGCCTTCGCAAACGCTGCTTCGCCCCACGGATACCAATCAATCGGATTATGCGCATGCTGCAACAGGTACGGACTCTTCTCATTTGCCAGGTGGTTAACGTGCTTAACCGTCACTTAAATCACCTCATTTTATTGCTACCATTTAGGATTTGCTTACCTTTGCTTTTACATACATTATATAATGGATAGTTATTATTCGTTAGGTGTTGTTTTTATTGTAATTGGAATGTTGTGGTAAGTCAAGGGTGTAACTAAAACAAAACAGGCCTCCTCATGAAAAGAGATAGGCCGGTTTAGGAACACATTAGCTCAATTTTTATTATTTTTGAAATATATGTAATCTGCTAAATTCCCAATCACGCACCAAACAATATGTAAACTTTTCAAAATGGGCTCCGTCATACCTCGTCAAAACACGCTGATTTCTAGCTGCATATTATTTCAACCGTATACTATATACCTCCAAAGATATCTCGACGAACCACATAAATAAACGTCAATGCTAGCTTAAAAAGTTTCTGAATTAACACCCGATTGATCTATAAGTATATCGCTTATTTTCAATAATACTAAGCGCCTTTCCACAGTTGATAATGCGCTTAGCTCTCCAGTTCAGTGTAGAAGCCGACATTTTCCCTTTAATTAAGTTTGCTACCGCTGCTATAATATTTCCACCATTTTTTGCAGCATCCCAAATATTTCGATATTCTTCTGTATTCAAATATTCTTCAGTAATAATTATTTTTAATTTCTGAGTATCCAAGATATTAGATAGTCGTTCAATCAATCCACAGTTTTTCATATCTACATACGCCTTTCTAGTTTCTCCGTCAAAAACTGTTTGACCATCTTTAAGTAGATGAAAACATTTCTCATAAGAGCCCCATGATGTGGATGGTAAGAATAGCTCTCGATTTGAGGCTCTGCCCCGTTTCCCGT
>JAQSXM010000400.1 GCA_029256645.1 Sporomusa sp.
TGCTGGAAGGTAAAGAAGGATTGGCGAGACAAAAGGCCATGAACTTGCTTGTTCGGTATGGTGAGGCTCTGGGTGCTGAGCGGCTGGTTGATACCAATAATGTTGGCGGCTATATGGTTGCTAAAAAACAACATATGATGGAATTTGGCAGCCTGGATGCATTGTTTTCTGAGTTTAATTTAGACAGCTCTGAGGTTGTTGAGTTCGCTAAAGATAAGGTCAAGGTCTTCAGTTGTCAGTTTGAAACGACCATGGATCCGGACTTTTGGGAAATACAAGGCAAATCCTCGGAGGATTATCGGCTTATGCTGGCCAATGAGGAATATCTCGCCCGTGGCGGCGTGGCGCTAATGTGTACCTGCACTCCCTATCTTGTTGGCAATGTACCGATAAAAGGCGAGCACTGCGCCTGGATGGAATCTTCAGCTGTTGTTTATATTAATTCAGTGCTAGGAGCCCGTACCAATGCCGAAGGCAATTCCAGCGCTACAGCGGCTATGCTGACTGGTAAGATACCGTACTGGGGTTTCCATATTGATGAGAATCGTCTGGGCACCCATCTGATTGATGTTGAATGTACTGTGGAGAGTCAGCTGGAGTGGGGCTTATTAGGTTATTATGCCGGCAGAATGGTTAAAGAGCGCGTGCCGGTCATTAATGGTATCAAAAAGTTGCCTAACCTCATTAAACTGAAACAACTTGGGGCAGCAGCCGCATCATCAGGTGGTGTGGAGATGTATCATATCCCTGGAATAACGGCTGAAGCGCGTACGGTAGAAGAAGCTTTCGGCAAAAAGCAGCCTGTTGAAAGGCTGAGCTTTGGGACCGCGGAAAGAAATTGGGCTTATGAGGCATTAAATGCCACCGGTAAAGATACTAATGTTGATTTTGTTATGTTTGGCTGTCCCCATGCTTCTATTGAAGAGTTATGGGAGATATGCAAGCTGTTAGAGGGTAAACATATCCATACGAATACTGCTCTCTGGATCTTTACACCGCGAGGGTTGCGCGAGATCGCTGACCGCAATGGCTTTACCAAAATAATTAAAGATGCCGGTGGTGTTTTAATGAGTGACACCTGCCCAGCCCTGGGGCAGCTAATACCCAAGGGAGTCAAGGTAATGGCCACAAATTCCGGTAAGCAAGCCCATTACCTGCCTTCTGTCATGGGTGTTCAGGCCTGGTACGGAACAACCGGGGAGTGTGTTGATGCTGCCATAACCGGCCGCTGGAGGGGTGTTCTGAAATGAAGAAAATCGTACTACATGGCAGAAAAGTTGTAGGTGGGCTTGTAGAAGGGGAAGCCCTTGTTACCAAGGAGATGATTTCAGGCTGGGGAGGCATTAATCCGGCAGAAGGTACGATTATTGATGTACGGCATGAACTGCATGGACAGAGCTTCAAAGGAAAAATCCTGGTATTTCCAGGTGCTAAAGGCTCGTCAGGCTGGTCCAGTTTCTTTCACTATACCAGGCGTAATGGGAATGCACCGATAGGCCTGATTTTCAATGTGATGAATACCAAAGTAGCCTTAGGTTCGGTGGTCATTCATTCGCCCGCAGTTACCGATTTTGATCAGGATCCGCTGGAGATTATTGAAACCGGTGATTGGGTTAAGATTGATGCAGATAAAGGAATTGTTGAGATAACAAAAGGAAATTCGTAATAATGTTTCATGCCTCTGCGGTAATCAATAGTACCGCAGGGGCTTTTTTGCAGTAGGTTATCAGCTACTTCAGACGGAAAAATCAATTTAATTAATAATATAATATTTCTGAATTTGTAAATAACGTTGCAGATTTTAAATTGCCTATTTGCTATGATTTAGACAAATTATAGCATTAAAAAATAAGGGGGTATTAAATGGCTGAGGGGACTGTCCAAGAACAACAGAGGATTGATATTGCCGGGCTCTTACAAAAACCATCGCGTAAATTTGCTGCTAATCTACTATTTTGGACGTTTTTTATTGTTACTTTGGATGGCTTCGATTTTGCTGCAATTTCGTTTGCCGCTCCTGATTTGATGAAGGAATGGCATCTGTCTCCCCAAACATTTGGGGTGATTTTTTCAGCCGGAACGATTGGTATGATGCTGGGTGCGCCTATCTTTGGCTATATTGGCGATAAAATCGGCCGGCGAAAATCTCTGTTTTTTAGCACCATGTGTGTCGGTATAACCACAGGGGCCACGGTTTTGGCGAACTCTTTAGAGGTTTTGTTAATATTGCGGTTTGTTAATGGTATCGCTATTGGCGGTGTGTTACCAGGATCTATTGTACTGGTTAGTGAGTATGCGCCCAAGGGATCTGGGGTTAAATGGGTAAGTGGAATGTTTACCGGTTATTCTGTCGGTGGCATTGCCGGCGCCTTGCTGGCCTCCTGGCTATTACCGCTTTATGGCTGGCAGTCAATCTTTGTAGTAGGTGGCATTCTGCCAATTGTAGCTGGGGGACTGGGTTATCTAATGCTGCCTGAATCCATCAGATTTCTTGCGTTAAAACCGGAGAATCGCGGTGAGATTGTTAAGATAGCTGCTAAATTGCAACCAGGGCTGCTGATTGATCCGGATGCCGAGTTTGTAATGCTTGATGAAAAGAAAGACAAAAAACAGCAGGGGAAATATTCATTCAAATTGCTCTTTGCTGGTGTTTTGGCCCTGATTACCCCGTTGATTTGGTCTTTTTATATTATAAATTCGGTAGCGCTCTATTTCCTTAAAGCCTGGTTCCCGGTGTTATTTGTAAGTGGGGGCCTTACTCCGGCGCAGGCAGCGCTGGCAACAGCCTGGTTTTCAACAGGAGGCATGATTGGCGGCTTATCTGTAGGTTGGGTTATGGACAAATATGGAATGGTATATGGGACGATCTATCCTCTGGCTGGTGCTGTTGTCACCGCTTTCCTCGGGTTTACATCAGGACTTGGTTTAATGGTTATGGTGTTTTTATGCGGACTGACGGTTGTCGGAACCCAGTATATTCTGACAGCGTGCACCCCTTTGTTTTATCCGACTGAATACCGCACTCAGGCTGATGGAGCAGCATTGGGTATCGGAAAAATCGGTGCCGTTCTTGGTCCGGCACTCGGGGGATTGTTGGTGGCACTGCAACTGCCGACACAAACTGTTTTTTTCGTAGTGGCAATTCCGGTTATTCTGGGCGCAATGCTTTGTTTCTTTCTTACCCGCATGTACAAACGCCATTACACAAACGCCGGGGAGTAAATAATGAGCCACATTTAATTATTTATAGAAGAACAAAAAATGGAGGATTTGCTAATGAAAAAAAATCTTATCAGGTCTCTTGTATTTATATTGGTTTTGAGTATAACTGGTACTGTACTGGCGGCACCGGAGAATCCCTTTGGTGATGTGCCGGTTAAACACTGGTCCTATGACTCGGTAAGTAAGCTGGTTGAAGCCGGCATTATCGATGGTTATGGAGACAAAACGTTCAGGGGAGATAAAACTCTTACCCGGTATGAAATGTCGCAGCTGGTTGCACGGGCCATGTGGAATGCGGATAAAGCTGATGCAGAAAACCGG
>JAQSXM010000401.1 GCA_029256645.1 Sporomusa sp.
TATCTCTTGCCATCCTACCCGTCAGCTAACTTCGTAGGCCAAAGCAAGGGGTCGCAAGACCTTGTGGGTCTTCTTTTTTTTCTGAAAATGTATTCTGGATAATACAGGGTATCGCATAAAGAGTTAAACAAGGAACAGGAAAAGACTTAGAATTTCTAAGGGGTTTTCTGTCCTTGCAAACTAAATAGATAACTGGGGGACAGAACACAGAGGCTACGTTGGCGCTTGGGTGTTTAGTAGACCGGCATAGGATTCAGAGGTAAGAGGATAGGCTTACCTACTGTTTTCTTGTGCCGTTTTTTGTTGACCGTTTAGCTGGAGGTAAATATTTGTAGGGGGGCCATGCCAAGTGGAAGGTAGTAAAGACAATAATAAATAGACAGTAATCTGGATAGCAGACGGAGGCAGATCGACAAATGATGAGAGTAATAAGGCGGTTCCTAATTGGCAGACCGCTTCATAACACGGAGTTAGCCCATGAAAGACTTCCCAAGTGGAAGGCTCTATCAATATTTTCTTCAGATGCATTGTCTTCGGTGGCCTATGGCCCTGAGCAGATCATGTTAACCTTGGTTGCAGCACAAGTAGTCGCGTATGGATTTATCGGACCTGTCGCCATTTCAATTCTGGGATTATTAATGATTGTAGCTATATCTTATGTTCAGGTAGCTAAAGCGAATCCGGGCGGTGGTGGAGCGTATGCGGTGGCTAAGAAAAATCTGGGAGAAATGCCTGCGCTTATTGCTGCTGCAGCAGTTTTCGCAGATTATGTACTAACCGCTGCAGTAAGTGTGTCGGCGGGGACGGCTGCGATTGTTTCCGCTTTTCCAAGGCTAATCGGCAACGAGGTAGTTGTTGACCTGTGTATTTTATTTGGTGTTCTTATGTTACTAAATCTGCGGGGGGTCAGGGAGTCGTCAAATGCTTTTGTTTACCCGACGTACGCCTTTTTGTTTGGGATTCTGGGATTATTGGTGGTGGGAATATATCAGGCAATTCAGTCGCCAGTAGTGATTCCATCAGAATCTTTAGCGCAGCAGCAATTAGATTGGACCATATTATTTCTCATTCTAAGAGCCTTTGCCAATGGGTGCAGCTCAATGACCGGTATTGAAGCTATAGCCGACAGTGTCCCGATGTTTCAAAAACCAGCTGCCCGCAATGCAGTTGCTACAACCTATTGGATGGCTGGTATCCTTGGTTTTATGTTTATCGGGATAACTTTTTTGATTATGCATTATCATATTTTGCCTGAACATAGTGTGACTGCATTATCACAGTTAGCAGAGGCCATCTTTGATCGTAGCCCAATGTATTTCTATATTCAGGTTACGACTATGCTGGTCTTATATTTAGCTGCTAATACAGCCTATAATGGCCTGCCAATATTATTGTCAATCGTGGCGAAGGATGGCTACATGCCTCGGTATTTAGCTGCGCGTGGTGAGCGGCTTACCTATTCAAACGGTATTATATTATTAACATTGGCTGCGGCAATTCTGATTATTGTGTACCATGGAAATACAGACCATTTGATATCGCTCTACGCAATCGGGGTTTTCGTATCATTTACAATTGCTCAAACAGGTATGATTGTGCATTGGTTTCGCGAAAAACGGCGAGGGTGGCGTTTACGCGCGTTAATTAATGGAATTGGGGCATTTGTTACCGGTCTTGTAGTATTGATTATTACTGTAACGAAATTTATTCATGGAGCCTGGATTATTCTAATTTTTATCCCTGTAATGATTTATATTTTTAAACAGATAAGATCACATTACAACGACATGGCTGAACAGTTACACCTCCCACTGGAGGATATTGAGTATAGCAGGCCAAAAAATGAAAGGAAAAACACCGTTATTGTTCCTGTTTCGACTCCTACGCGTGTGGTTTTTGAGACGTTAGAATACGCCAAAACAATTGGCGATAATATAATCGCACTACATATAGCTAGTGATGAAGAGTCCGCGCAACGGGTTAAGAATAAATGGGATGTGTGGAATCCGGGTGTTGAACTAGTTACTATTCAATCTCCCTACCGGTTGATTATGCAGCCCTTAATCTCCTATGTTGAGGAAATGCAATCAAAAAAAGCCCCGGAAGACTATATAACTGTACTGATACCGGAGTTTGAGACCAAAAAATGGTGGCATCGACTACTCCATAACCAGACAGGCTGGATTCTTAGAACAATACTTATTTTAAAAGAACGGGTTGTTGTAACTACGATTCCATACCATCTGCCCAAATAATATTAAAAAAGTGTTAAGGCCAAAAAGCAGAGTTGCAGACTCTGCCTTTTGATTTTTGGGGCTGAGAAGTTGTTGGCTAAGCGAAAGGATAAATAAAAGGAACTGGCCCCCTTTTATGGAATAATACTATAATTACTTTTGGGAGGAATTCATAAAATGTTGATCAACAAACTGGGTAAGTCTTTTGTTTTTACCACCGAACTTGGCGGTATAAATGGCACAGACATTAACGAAAGTATTGTCAAAGCCAAGGAGTATAGCGGTTTGGATGCAATCAATATCCATGATTGTCCGAATGCCAGACTACGAATGAACTCAATAATGGCAGCTGCTGTTATTCAGCAGGAGACTGGTATAGAAACGATTCCGCATTATACTTGCCGCGATCGCAGCTTGTTGGGCACTCAGGCTGATTTGCTGGGAGCCCACACCTTAGGGATTCGCTGCTTGTTACCTACAACTGGGGATGGTCCACAGCATGGCCCTTATCAATCAAAGGCAGTTTATGATTATAATACTGCCAGGTTGATTGAGGTTATAAACAGCTTTAACCAGGGGCTGGACGCTAACGGGGCGGCTTTTAAAGGTCAAACACAGTTTACTGTAGCGGCTACAGCAACCCCCGCAGCGGTCAATTTAGAAGCAGAAATCGATAATATGTTGAAAAAAATAAATGCCGGAGCTGATTTTTTCCAGACTCAACCCATTTATGATGCGGCACAGGCGCAAAAGTTTATCAATAAAGCTAAAGCTTTTGGTAAGCCAGTTTTGTTAGGCTTAATGCCATTAAAAAGTCTTAAGATGGCCGAGTTTGTCAATAAGAATGTCGCTGGAGTGACTGTTCCTGCGGACATTATTACTGAAATGGAGCAGGGGAAAAGCGGGTTCGAGGTAGCATGTGAGCTTATCAGACAAGTTCACATGCACGTGGATGGGCTGCACATATTTGGTATGGGTGATGTGGCCGTAACTAATAAATTGATTGCTTTTACAAAAGAGCTGCAAAGCTAGTAGTAAGCTGGGGGTTGGTCATATTAGCGGTATGGGCATGGATATTGAATTACTGATATTACTTTGGAATGTACTCACATTTGGTTTAATGATGACAGATAAGAACCAGGCCCGGAAACATGGGCAACGCATCAGCGAACGTACGCTGTTTCTGTGTGCATTTTGTTTTGGGGCTATTGGAATCTGGAGTGGAATGTATAGATTTCGTCATAAGACTAAACACAGAAGTTTCGTAATAGGAATACCGTTTCTTTTTATTTTAAACCTGTTTGCCTAT
>JAQSXM010000018.1 GCA_029256645.1 Sporomusa sp.
CGGGATGGACTTAACTAAGTCCCTATTTAGTCAATGACGAAGCTTTCAAAAAAATTGTGGCCATTATTCGCTTGGCTGCCCCTTATACTGGCATAATTTTATCAACCCGTGAGTCTTCTGAGCTTAGAGATGAACTTATTAGGTATGGTGTATCCCAGATTAGTGCCGGTTCCTGTACAGGTGTCGGTGGCTACCATCAGGTTTATAAAGAGCATGAAGCAAATGCCCCGGCCAAAGGCCTTCAGTTTGAGACTGGCGATAACCGCTCGCCTCAGGAAATTGTCAGCATGCTCTGCAAGCAAGGTTTTGTCCCCAGCTACTGTACAGCCTGCTATCGGCAAGGCCGTACCGGCGATAGGTTTATGAGCCTTGCTAAAAGCGGTGAGATTCAAAATGTCTGTTTGCCCAATGCGCTGTTAACCTTCAAAGAATATCTCCTCGATTATGCTGACCCCGCGATCAGAGAAATCGGTGAGGTCACTATTCAAAAGCATCTCACTGAGATACCTGTAGCTGCAACTAGAGAAGCTACTGCTACTCGTTTAAAAGAGATCGAAACAGGTGTGAGAGATTTATATTTTTAGGTTATGTATGCAAAGAAGCTTTGCGGAACTTCCGCAAAGCTTCTTTTGTTATCTATTCAACAGCTAATTAAGAGCAGTTCCTATCAGTTTTGACGCAAACCTGTAACTAATGCTTTGGTTAGTTTTTGGCAATACTAGAATATGGTAATATTGCTATATAAACTCTTTATGGAAAATTACAGTTTCTACTTGAATTGGCAGGTGTAACTTTTGAAACGTATTATACTTATCATGCTTTTAACCCTGGCAATGTCCTACATCCTTGAAGTCTCTGAAAACGTTGGCCTTAATAGATTTAAACCAACTCTGGAGATTGATTATACAACAAATGAATATACTTTAAGCTGGCCCCGTCTTCCCTATCTAGCTTACTACAAGATTGAGGCCCTAAGTTCCCCACCAGCAGATGATTATTTGGATGTCGCTGACGCTCAGCGCATTGTTAGTTATCATACCTGGAAAAACCAGTTCGCAATTGATGAAAACTTTCCTTTTAACACCTATTGGCGAGTCTCTGCCCAAACCTTATTTCACAGGCCGCTGGGTAAGTATTCTAATCATATAAGCTTGACCGAAGCCAGTGGTCGGGTGGCAGAAGACTTCGATAAGGTCAAACCAGTGCCCACATCCGCCTACCCGGCCAATGCACCGGCATCTGTCCGGCCAATGCTTACCTGGACAATCGTACCCAATGCTGTGTATTATGAGCTTGAGTTCTTACCAATACTTCCTGAAAATCCCAATGATGTTTTACCATCAGCGAAGCAACTCCGTTTAACCCGTGAGGTTTTTACCAATGGCTATAACGCCGATTTTTCCTGGTATGAAGGCAACCGTATCTTCTGGCGAGTCCGTGCACTTAACTATAAGGGCAATCCATTAGGAGTATTCTCTGATGCAACTGAGGTCTGGATTGACCGCACTATCCCCCCTGTCGCAAAACCAATCATTAATACTCACCATAAACCAGCTACCCTGCCGGTGCCCCTCTACCCGGTATATGCCTGGATACCAGTATCTGGGGCCATAAGTTATGAGGTCGAGCTTACAAATCACCTTCCAGAAAACCCTGGCGGTATTGAGCCCTCAATCCATCGTATCTGGAGTAAAACTGTCACTGGACTAAATGACTGTTATGACGATCAGCCGCGTATTGTCCCCGGTAAATATTATTGGCGTGTCCGTGGTATTGATGCCAGTGGTAAGCCGGTAGGCCAGTATTCCGATACAGCTGAGTTTACCGTTGATCTAACCAGAGGTCACTATGCCGCAACCTTTGGTGACAGTATCACCCATGGGGGTGGCGCTATCTCCTACTCTCCAGCTAATACTGATTACAGCTATCAGACCTATCTGCATTTTCCGGCTGTCAATCTTGGCAAAAGCGGCGATACTTCAGAAAGTATGCTCACAAGATTTGACCAAGACGTGCTCCCGTTTAAGCCTAAATACTTAATCATCCTTGGCGGTACCAACAGTCTGCGTGGTGGAGTTCCCGCAACTCAGGTTATCACTGAGCTTGCTGCTATTCGTGATAAATGCCTGATAAATGGCATTAGACCAATCTTCCTGACCTTACCGCCAATCAACCCAGCCGCTATTGATGCCGTTTTTAAAGAAGAAACTGTGTCCAATTGGCGAGAAGAGTTTGATACGGTTAATGACTTTATTAGACAACAACGCTACTTTATCGAACTTGAACCATATTTTGCGGATAGCACCCGGGGACTCCCCGAGCATTTTGCTACAGATGGATTACACCTTGATATTGAAGGAAAAAAGCTCATTGGGCAGATCATCAACGCCCATTGGACAAGGGTTGTTCGGTAACAGCCTGCTCCATTTGCAAAAGTTCATCCCGGCGTTCTTTGGCAGTGGCAAAAAAACCATGAATACTTGCCCGGTCTCCTTGGCGAATAGCCACAGCGACCTCACCGATGATCTGACTGAACTTTTCCAGGCTATCGGAGATCGGTCCGGCATTTGTCATACACACATCGGCCCACATATCCGCATTAGATGAAGCAATACGTGTGGTATCGCGAAAACCACCGCCAGCCAGCTTAATGCTGCTATCCTTGTCCTCGGAGTAGGCTAGTAAATTTACCAAAGCGGCAGCGCCAATATGTGGTATATGGCTAATCAGGGCTGTACACCAATCATGCCGGATTGCCTCCATCTCGGTTATCCGGGCTCCTGTCCAGCTGACAACCTGGCGAACTGCTTCGACAGGTGCGGAATCGCCGGTTTCTAATGGCGTAAGGATATACCATTTATCATGAAAAAGAGTGCTGTCGGCGGCTTCGATGCCGCTTTTTTCACGTCCGGCCATCGGATGGCCAGGCACATAATAAACACCAGCAGGCAGCAATGCTGTTATTTCCTGGATTAAATAGTGTTTTGTACTGCAGGTGTCTGTCAGGATAGCTCCCGGCTTTAAATAAGGTGCCATTTCTTTTACTAACGTTGCCGCCTGCAGCACTGGCGTACATAAAAAAATCATATCGGCGTCAGCTATGCCTGCCTTAACATCAGCAGTAACGATATCGGCCGCACCACGCTGCCTGGCTTTAATCAGCGACAGTTCGTTAGTATCAACACCAGTAATCTCAACTTTTCCACCTCTGGCTGCTTTGAGCGCCAGACCTAGCGAACCGCCAATCAATCCCATACCGATGATTGCAATCCGCTTAATAGCTAGCCTCATTCCATTCTCCTGCCCACTACCGGCGCAATTGCCCTGACTTCACTCATGAGCGCCCGGAAGTTTTCAGGGGTCAGGGACTGACTGCCATCAGACAAGGCTTCTGCCGGATTGGGATGTACCTCAATCATTAAGCCGTCAGCCCCTCCGGCTACCGCGGCTCTGGCCATCGGCCGCACTAATTTCCATAAACCGGTACCATGACTTGGGTCAACAATAACAGGTAAATGGCTCAGATTTTTTAGTGCCGCCACAGCACTCAAATCCAGCGTATTGCGGGTATAATCCTCAAAGGTTCGAATCCCACGCTCACAAAACATAACATTATAATTCCCCTCACTCATAACATACTCGGCAGCATGCAGCCATTCATTAATCGTAGCTGCAATGCCACGTTTCAAAAGCACTGGCATGCCGCTTTTGCCTACAGCCTTTAAGAGCTGGAAGTTTTGCATATTGCGGGCCCCGATTTGCAATACATCTGCGTAGGCGCCTACCACAGCCACAGACTCAATATCAACGACCTCGGTAACAATCTTAAGACCGGTTACAGCTCTGGCTTCTGCCAGCATTTCCAGACCCTTTTCTTCAAGACCCTGGAAAGAGTAAGGCGAAGTGCGTGGTTTATAAGCCCCTCCCCGCAAAAACTGGGCTCCTGCCGCTTTGACAATCCTTGCCGACTCTAAGAGTTGTTCCCTGCTCTCAACAGCACAAGGCCCAGCCATGACTGTTAACTGAGAACCACCAACAAGTACGCCCCCAATATCAATAACCGTGTCTTCGTTTTTAAACTCCCGGCTGACCAGTTTGTAGCCAGCTGTAACTGATATTGCTTTTTCAACGCCGGACATGGCTTCTAGTGGTAATTGGGCCATTAGTTTTTTCTCCCCGATAAGGCCAATAATTGTACGCATTTTACCTTCTGACAAATGTACTTTTAATCCGGCTCCGGTTACCCGGGAAATCACGAGTTCAATCTCATGCTGAGTTGCGGTTGGACTCATTACAATAATCATGTCTATCGCCTCCATAAAAATATAAAAAGTCCCATCCCCTATACAGGGACGAGACTTCACTCGCGGTACCACCCTGCTTGCTAAAATAGCAAGCCGCTCTTTTCAGGTACAGGAAAAATCCGATACCCTAGCCTATAATAACGGTGGCGTCCGGCGCAGTCTACTTGAATTACTTTCGACCTGCTGCTCACGGGTGTATTTCAGTAAGCACGCCTACCGGGTCACACCACCCCCCGGCTCTCTGATAATAGCGATGCTAACTTACTTATCCCGCTCATTGCATTTGTATATGCTGTTGGAAATGAATATACCAGATATAATTATCCCTGTCAATAGTCTTATGTTCTATTTTCTCTACGTCACTTTGTGAAACCTAATATTATACCACTCAGGTCCGCGCTCTGGTATTTGTTCCCAGCCTGCCTTCACTAACTTGTCAACCAAACCAGCCAGCGCCTCTCGATGACGTTTACTTTTCTCATCAGGAGTAAAGGAACATGACATAATCTCAATTTTCACCGACTTCTTGATAATAGTATCGTGACTGTCACTATTATTTATACTATCCGGGATTGACATGCGCGCTTGAAACTCACCTGTATCACGTGGAAATATCCCCCAGCGCTCGCCTGTGACCTGATAGACGATTTCACAATACATACACTTACCCCTTATCTTTATTACTGAACGCCTCTAGCGCCCGCGCCAACTGGTCGGGACAGGAGGAGTTTTTATCGCCGCATTTTATACCTTTTAGCTTCTTAATAACATCTTCAACCCGCATTCCTTCAGCAAGCCTGCTTACCCCTTGCAGGTTGCCTGAACAGCCTGATTGAAATTCTATCTCTGTTACAATTCCGGCTTCTACGAGAAATTCAATTTTCTTCGCACATACGCCACTGGTCGTGTAAATTGCCATATTCTCATTTCCTTCCTGAAATATATTATGGGGAAATTATACCATAATATAGCAGCCTTTCCTATCAGATCCGCCGCGCAGCATCAATGAGTGGAGGGACAACCTGTTTTTTCCGTGACATAACGCCAGGCAAATACCAGGTGCCATCAGGACGGCCCTCTCCAAAAGCGATAGTAAGCACCCGTGATGGCTGTCCATAATGCAGGAGGTATGTCGCCTCATCGAGTATGCCTGTGATTAGCAGAATTGCCATATTATACTGTTCTTTTTCGCAGATAGCCTGCAAAGCCTCTTGTAATTGTTTTTTCTGTCTCAGCACATTCCCTGGGTCCATGACTGAAATCTGACTAATCGCCACATAATACTCACCAATCTGAAATTCTTTTAGGTCACTAGCTATAATATCGCCGGGAGTTAGTTTATCAATCACTGAACCGGCCTTCAGCATCGCCATACCAAATTCCTGAATATCAAGGCTGGCAATCTCCGCCAATTTATAGGCAGTGTCACGGTCTTTATCGGTTGCTGTTGGCGATTTAAATAACACCGTATCAGAAATGATGGCAGCAAGTAAAAGACCTGCCATATTTTTAGGTATAGGCACATTGCGATGCCAATGCATATTGGCGATAATAGTAGCGGTAGACCCCACCGGCTCATGCCTGATAAAGATTGGTTCACTGGTTTCCAGCCCACCTAGCCTGTGATGGTCAACAATCTCAACAATCTTAGCCTCTTCAATACCATCGACTGCCTGCGAACGTTCGTTATGATCAACTAAAATAATCTGATCCCGTTCAGGAACAATAAGCCTGTCGCGGTCAATAAGTCCAACCATCTTGCCGTTCTGAACAACAGGATAATTACGGTAACCGGTCCGAATAATAATATCTTTTATATCGGCAACCATATCGTCTGGCTTAAATGCAGTAACATTAGTTTTCATAACCTTTCCTACCGGGATGCTCTGGTTGATGAGACGCCCGCATGTATAGGTGTCATACGGCGCTCTGATGATATACGTCCCTGCAGCCTGAGCAGCGGTTTCCACCTCAGGCGCCACATCGAAATCGCCGGTTACAATTAGGCAGGCAACACCAACCTCGATACAGGTCAACTGAACATTCGTACGGTTGCCGACCAGAACAATGTCGCCAGGTTTAATAACCTTGGCCATTGTTTGCGTCCGGGAAGCGGCAATTTTAACACTGCCTTCAATCCTTTTGGATAAATCGCCGCCGCAAATGAGTGTTCCATTAAGACATCTAAGAATTCCGCCATAGTCAACCCCGGTTTCCCGCAAATCTTGCATCCCCAGTTCATTGACATACCGTTCAGCCAAATCACCGACAGTAACCATACCAACTAAACTACCGTCATCCTCCATAACAGGAATTGACTTTACACTATGTTGTTTGATCAGTTGACCAAGCTTTCTCAGGGTATTCCAGGGATGAATCGCAATTATGTTCTCATGCATAACATCTTTAGCCCGTGGGTACATATCAAGAATAAGCTGCGGCGGTTGGATACCAAAAAATTCCAGGACATACTTAGTCTCAGCGTTGATTTTTCCGGCGCGTGCCGGGAGTACGTGCTCGCCCAAAGCCTGTTTGAGATGTGCATAGGCAATTGCTGAACAAATAGAATCTGTATCAGGATTACGGTGACCAATTATGTAGATCGGTTTGGACAAGCGATTCTCACTCCTAGGACTTTTCTTATCATTCTAAACCCTACCCTGGGCAAATTGCAAGCTTCTTACACTTTTTCCCCCTATTAGCCAATAACATGCTTCAATATAGTATATACTATAAATATCAGTAACGAAGAATCCTGATAGAAAAAGAGGTACCTGCCTATGCGAGTACGGTTTGGTTATGTAGCAATCGCTCTCAATATTGCCGAAGGCTCACCAAATAAAAGTGTGACCGTAAAAACCCTTGAAAAGATTACCGATCCAGAAGGCCGTATCCACCGGCTGCGCCGTTTAACACGGGAAAATCTGGCAAATACACTACGCATCCTGCGCTACAACTCAGCCCATGACATTCATGTATACCGTTTTACTTCAAAAACAGTGCCATTGGCAACCCACCCGATTGCTGATGAATGGAGTTATACGGAAGAGTTTATGGCTGAGTGGCAGGAAATCGGCGATTACATCAAAAGCCGCCATATGCGCATCAGTGCCCACCCTGATCATTACACCCTGCTAAATAGTCCGAAGGAAGAGGTATTAGCCGCGTCACTTAAAGATCTTGACTATCATGTCAACATGTTGGAAGCAATGGGGCTGCCACCGGCTCCCCAATTGGTTATCCATGTTGGCGGCCTGTACAAAGCCAAAGCAGCTTCACTTGATCGTTTTATTAACCAGTTTAACCAACTCCCTGACCGTGTTCGTCTGCGGCTTATGCTGGAAAATGATGATAAAGTATATACAGCTGTCGATGTACTTGGCCTTTGCCAAATAATCGGCAGCCCCATGGTGCTTGATATTCATCATCATACCTGTATCAACAATGGGGAGAACCTGGCTGAATTATGGCCGGCGATTATCAATACCTGGAACGGGGCCATCCCAAAAATCCATCTATCGAGTCCGAAAAATGACAAAGATATTCGCAGCCATGCTGATAACATCAATCTGTCTGATTTCCTTCCTTTCCTGACGATGGCTAAAGCAGCCGGGCAGGATTTTGATGTTATGATTGAAGCCAAAAACAAAGACCAGGCACTGTTCAAACTCTTGGATGAGCTCGAACAGACACCTGGTATTAAACGAGTAGAACAGGCTGTCATTGAACTATAACCAGCTTAACATCTACGTCCTGGCACACTCGCCGGCTTCACCCTTTGCAATGGATAAACCGTGTTCAAGCGCAGGCAGAATGGTTTCCAAACATTCCCGCACACCCTTGGGGCTGCCAGGAAGGTTAATAATAAGCGTTCTGGCACGCAGACCGGCTACTGCCCGGGACAGCATGGCTCGTGAAGTTATTGCCAGCGACTTAGCCCGCATCACTTCAGGAATACCTGGAGCTTGTCTGTCAATTACGTCTAAAGTAGCTTCAGGTGTTACATCACGAGGTCCGAAACCAGTGCCGCCAGTTGTCAGGATAAGATCAACCTGAAGGGTATCAGCCATATGAATCATCGCCTGACTTAAAGCCTCGCGCTCATCAGGTACAATTACATAATGCTTGACCACACCAAGCTCAGCCAGCATTTCTGCAATAGCCTTGCCGCTCAAATCCTCGCGCTCGCCACGAGCCCCTTTATCACTGGCTGTTATAATCCCGATGTTAAACACTTTCGATCACCTCAATTGTATCGCCGGTTGTAACCGGCCCCCCGGTGATTACAATGGCAAATATTCCTTCCTTGGGCATCACGCAATCACCGGCCTGATAGTAAATATTACAGCGGGTATGACATTCTTTACCGATTTGGCTTACTTCCAGCAACACATCACCAATCTTAAGCTTTGTGCCAATCGGTAGAATTGGCAAAGTAAGCCCTTCTGTAGTAATGTTTTCAGCAAAATCACCCGGATGAACATCAAGCCCCATTTTCCTCATTTTTTCTATACTCTCTACAGCTAACAAACTTACCTGCCGGTGCTGAAACCCGGCATGAGCATCGCCTTCAAGGCCAAGCCCGGGCAGAAGTGTCGATTGACCCACGTTCTTTTTGCGCTCGCCTTTATTCTTGCTGGTACAAACAGCTACAATCTTTCCCTGCATGATTTAGTCCTCCCTACTATAATTGCCACTCTTACCACCTGATTTAGCCCGCAATCGGACATATTCAATGGTCATGGCTTTATCTACCGCTTTGCACATATCATAAATTGTCAGTGCAGCAACTGACACAGATGTCAATGCTTCCATCTCCACCCCGGTTTTGCCAGTGGTCTTAACCACTGCCGTAATATTAATCGCACTGGCCATATCATCAATTACAAATTCAAGCGAGACACCAGTCAATAAGAGCGGATGGCACATTGGGATTAGAT
Organism: Sporomusa sp.; assembly: GCA_029256645.1. The sequence continues at coordinate 9,245 of JAQSXM010000018.1, forward strand.
CCCAGGTCCGTTTGGCACCCATTACACCGGCTACCTGAGCTACACCTAAGACATCACCTTTACCCATGGCCCCTTGTTTTATCAGTTCAAGGGTAGCAGGCTTCATCATAATTCGCCCTTCAGCCACAGCCTCTCGTTTGGTTTCATCTTTCGCAGTTACATCAACCATGCGCGCCTTGCCCGAATGATCAAAGTGTGTAAGTTCCATTGGTGCGTTTTAGCTCCTTTTCACAAATGATTTATACTTTATATTTTGCCATTTGTTTAATAATTCCTGCAATATTTACAAGGACTTATTTTTTAGTGATCTGTGTTTGTAATTATTACCACAGATGGACCTTGCTATTTACACCAGATTAAAGTTACATAAAAACAAGGGGCTGTCCAAACACAGCCCCTTGTTTTTTGCAATGATAGCACAAAACCCCTGCCGTAATCGTAAGTTTCCTAACCCCCGACCGGGAACATCCGGCCCTATTGATCTCACTTCCCCAATTTAGAATCACAAAAAAACTATGGGCTGATTTCTTTCATAATACAATGAATAAAAATCAACCCACAACAGAATCTCTACACCTTACTGATAATATGATTCACTTTATATGATTTAAATAGCTGCTCTGTAGATGTTCTCAATTTCTTCCTGAGTAGCTTGTTTCGGATTACTAAGGCCGCAGACGTCCTTAAGAGCATTAGTGGCAAGAGTCGGGATATCACTTTCCTTAAAACCTTTGAGATCTTTCAGACCGGCAGGAATTCCAATGTCGGCAGAAAGTTCCCGAATGGCGGCAAGTGCAGCTGCTGCTGCAACTTCAGCAGATAATCCGGCAACATCTTTACCCATAGCTTTGGCGATTTCAACAAATCGCTCAGGAACAACTTTTGCATTATAATCTTCAACCGCTGGCAGTAAAATCGCATTGCAAACACCATGAGGCAGGTCATAGAATCCACCGAGTTGATGAGCCATTGCGTGAACATAACCTAAGCTGGCGTTGTTAAAGGCAACACCGGCAAGATACTCGGCATAAGTCATCATTTCTCTGGCTTCCATATCCTTGCCATCAGCAACGGCTCTTCTTAAATAGCCTGCTATCAATTCAATAGCTTTAAGGGCAGCACAATCGGTAACCGGGGTAGCAATTGTGGAAACATAAGCTTCAACCGCATGCGTCAATGCATCCATACCAGTAGCCGCGGTGAGGGACGGCGGCATAGCAACCATTAAATCAGCATCATCAACTGCGATAACAGCAGTTGTGTGCCAGTCAACAATAGCCATTTTTACGTGCCGAACTTCATCGGTAATAATACAGAACCGGGTCATTTGGCTGGCAGTACCGGAAGTCGTGTTAACCGCGATTAGCGGCATTTGAGGTTTAGCTGATTTATTAAGACCTTCGTAGTCTTCAATCTTTCCGCCATTTGCAGCAACAATAGCAATACCTTTCGCGCAGTCATGAGGCGAACCACCGCCGAAGGATATAACGAAATCACAGTCATTTTCTTTCAGCAATTTTAATCCGTCATTAACATTACCAACCGTCGGATTAGGCTGTGCACCATCAAAAATAACATACTTTACATCTATTTTATCAAGCACGTCGGTGAGCTTTTTGGTAAGTTGGATTTGAACAAGAACCTTATCACTGACTATTAACGCTTTTTTGAAACCCATAGGCTTTATGTAATCTGCAATGTCTTCCAGACAGCCAACCCCCATGATACTAACCGGCGGCATAAAATACCCATAAGATTTTTTCGTCATAATGAAACTCCTCCTTGTTTATTAACTCAACTTTAGCTTACCTTAATAAAACTAACTGACCTAACCGGGGCATAATCCATGAGCGACTCAATCAATCATCTTACCTGATTCACCCCTCCTCTATCTGTCATTCCAGGTTTATTCTAACAGGTTACCCCATGCCCCAAGGCTACTGTGACCTTTACCATCCGATATTTTAAATATTCAGATTTTAATGCTTAAACTCTCTTGAGTTTAGGACCCAGTAAAAGCCAAAGTTCCCGGATATAGTAAATCCCACAATATGATATTGCAATTTTCATGCCATACCATTTTTTCCCTTATAAGCCAATTATTGATTACCCCACAGGGTGATTATGGTAAATTGTTATATACATGCAACATTTGTGACAAGATTGTGTTACATTTATATCACACATATAGGACACTCATAGCTCTTGTCAAAACCACCCTGTATTACACCATAACTGCAGATACCATTTATCGTCCAATAAATTCGCGAGTTGCTAAAATCCACTTGATAGCAGCCTGCTTAGCTTCAGCATAATCTGCATATTTTTCACTAATTTTAATTTCGCCACGCTCGCTATCAGGAATTACCCCAAAGCCGGAAATACTGTATCTGTTTTGGCTGTACGAAATCTCCATATAGATGGCATCAACTGTATACGGATGCTCGAAGTTTGTATAAGGCTCATAATAAATCGCACATTCAAAGCCGTCCTGCAGGCTCTTATTTACCTGTTCCACCCATACACAATGGTTTGCAAAAGCAACAGGGCGAATAGGGTTTTCAAAAGTGTGTAACGTAGGAATACGAGAGTGAGCTTTCTTCACAAGAATTGCACCTTCTTAATAATGTTAGATGTTATTGTATTGACTACCATAATAGCAAAAAAAAAAGACAAAATCAAAAAAGGCCTAACCCCTCCTGTCTGAGAAGCTAAGCCCTTACTGAAATTATCCACCAATTTGTGACATTTGCCGGAAAAACTTTGCTTGCCCACCCGCATTTGCTAAGGTGTGCCCCTGAGGCTTATCAGCTATGGTCTGATAAAAAAGCTCTGCAATTTCAATATCACTGGCCCCCTGACGCAAAGCAGTCTTAACATCAAGCTCCTGATTAGACAGGAGACAGGGCTTAAACTTTCCATCAGCAGTTAGACGAATCCGGTTACATACCCCGCAGAAGTGCTCAGATATTGGAGTGATAAAGCCAAATGAACCTTTAGCCTGGGGCAGATAAAAATATTTGGCAGGACCATTGCCGTGAATATTAAGTGTTGGTTTCAGTATTCCCTTGCCAAAACTATTGATCTTGTCTTTGATCTCCTCAATCCCGGGACCGGGGCAAGCCTGGCTCTCACCAATCGGCATGTATTCAATAAACCGGATTGATATCGGCTCCCGGTGTACCAAGTCAACGAAATAAGCTAAGTCGTGTTCGGTAATAATATTAGTTAGGACAACATTAAGTTTTATTGGTGTCAGTCCCACAGCCAAAGCTACTTTTATTCCGTTAATTGTTTCCGCAAGATTACCCCCATAGGTAATCTTACGAAACTTATCCGGCTCAATGGTATCAAGACTGATATTCACCCGGTTTAAACCAGCTTCTTTAAGTTTGGCCGCCATACCGGCAAGCAAACTGCCGTTGGTAGTGAGGGATATATCAGTTATCGCATTTAGGTTTGCAATGTTGCGAATAAAACCTACAATGCCGCGCCGTACCAGGGGTTCACCACCTGTTAACCGAATTTTACTAACACCATGCTCGCTAACCACCCGGATAATCCGCAGCAATTCTTCATAGGAGAGAATCTCGGTATGCCTGAGTAGTTTGACGCCTTGCTCCGGCATACAATAAACACAGCGAAAATTACAGCGATCAGTTACCGAAACCCGCAAATAGCTAATTTGACGATTATGGCCGTCATGCATAACAATCAGTCCTTTGATGTTTCGTTATTTAGTACTCTTAGCTCTAATAAGGCAGCCATGGCGGAAGGATCATCAAGCTGGAAATGTGGCACCTCACTATAAAGCAAAGTATCGCTCACAACAGCAAGAAGCTCGGGCTTGACACCAAGTGGTTCGTTACCGGCAGCATGGCGATATACCTCAATCTTCGGTTTGTTCTCCTGCTTATAGCCTTCAGTAATAATTATATCAACATTGTCTATCGAACCGGCTACTTGGTCAAGTGACAATTCCTGGTCAGTTTTTTTTATCATAGCTACTTTATACGGCGAAACCAAGCATACAGTATCTGCACCGGCCTGGGCATGACGCCAGGTATCTTTACCCGGCAGGTCAATCTCAAAATCATTATGATGATGTTTAATAACGGCAACTTTATGACCCCGTCGCTTAAGCTCAGCTATTAGTTTCACCAGGTATGTTGTTTTCCCGCTGTTTGACCGCCCTACCACAGATATTATTGGAATCATACATGTCGCTCCTTTGTTAACCGGTCAGTTTTCTCTATTTTTAGAATTCTCCATAATAATCAATTACCCTTCTCCAACAATAGCAGCCGTGTATTTTTCTTTCATTAAGCAGGAATTTATTAAGTAATATTGGAAAAATAGTAAGTACAATCAAATAATCCTGGAGGTGTACGCTTGACTACCTTAACATTTCATGGTCATGCCTGTTTTTCTTTAATAAATGCCACTACCACATTATTGTTTGACCCATTCTTTACTGGTAACCCGATCACCACTACCAAAGCTGAAGAAGTTACCTGCAACTATATCCTGGTCAGTCATGGACATGGCGATCACCTTGGTGACACTGTCCAGATTGCCAAACGAACAGGCGCGACTGTAATTGCCACCGCTGAACTGGCCGCACTGGTCGGGCAGCAGGATTGCGCCAACATCAGCATGCATCTGGGAGGGAAACGAACTTTTGATTTCGGTTATGTCAGAGTAACCCCCGCATTTCACGGCTCAGGCGTCCCTGGCGGACATGCTGCCGGATTTATCGTAAGCTTTTTTGGCAAGACAGTATATTTCGCCGGTGATACCGCACTCTTCGGCGACATGGCGCTCCTGGGCCGCTTGGAAAAAATCGATTATGCCCTGCTGCCGATTGGCGATAACTACACAATGGGGCCAGCTGATGCGTTCGAAGCAGTCAAATTACTCAATCCGCGAGCCGTTATTCCCATGCATTATAATACCTGGCCCCTCATTGCCCAGTCGCCGGAGGCCTTCAAAGCCAAGGTTGAGGAACTACATATTCCTGTTCATATTGTGGCCCCTGGTGAAAGCATCAACCTATAACTATAAAAACAAGCGTCTGTGTCCAAATACCGGCACAGGCGCTTGTTTTTATAGTTCTTTAACCATAGCAATTTCATCACAATTGGGAAATTTCGGGCAGTTAATGCACTCTTTCCACATTTTATGGGGTACGCTCTCCTTGGGTACTTCTTTGAAGTCCAGCTTAGCAAAAAAACCAGGCTGGTATGTTAATGCAAACAAGGTTTTGACACCGAGATCCCTGGCCTCTTCTGTCAGCCTATTTACAATTTCACGGCCAACCCCGGTCTTAATCTTGCTAGGGTGAATTGCCAGCGCCCGAATCTCACCAAGTTCATCCCAAATCAGATGTAGCGCAGCTACACCGACAACCTTTCCGTCTTCTTCAGCCAGAATAAATTCCCGCAGCCCTTCATACAGAGTATTACGAGCCCGGGCAAGCATAAGCCCTTGCTCGGCATAATCATTGATTAGCTTAAGAATATGTTCCACATCATTGAATTTTGCTTTACGAAAAATCATGACCTTCATCCCCCAGTTCTACGTATCATTATACATATAAAGTAATATTTATACAACACTTATTCATTATCCCTTGCAACTTGGACATAAATCACTTAGGGGGCAGGTTGGACACAGCGGTTTAGCGGCCTTGCAAACCTTACGCCCATGCCAGATCAGCCAGTGGTGCGCATCGCTCCACTGTTCCCGGGGTATTGCCCGCATAAGCCCCTGTTCAACCGCAAGCGGTGTATCACCAATTGCCAGCTTAAGCCGGTTAGCCACCCGAAATACATGAGTATCAACAGCAATTGCCGGAACACCAAAAAGCTGGCTTAAAAGTACATTGGCCGTTTTACGCCCTACCCCGGGCAGTTGTACTAAATCCTCAAACTTGTCAGGCACTTGTCCACCATATTCCCGGCACAATTTCTCACAGGTTGCCAGAATGTTCTTTGCTTTACTCCGGAACAGGCCGCAGTCGTGAATCTCTGCCTCCAGACCTAGCTGGCCAAGCTCCAGGATTTTTTCCGGTGTATTGTAACGGGGAAACATTCGGGCTGTAATAATATTAACCCGGGTATCGGTACACTGTGCTGACAGAATTACCGCAATCATGAGTTCAAAGGGCGTCGAATACGTCAGCGCCGTAGTAGTATCTTTATAACACTGCTCTAATCGTTCAAGCATTGGTTTTTTCATTGATTTCGTAATACGCACGAACGCAGCCTCCATTTTTCTGCAAATTAGCTAAAGATATTGTACCCTATTTATAGGCACAACTCTAGCCTTTGTCTTTACTTGGGATAATGAATTTTGTATTCTTAGAAAAATTTACTAATAGTTATTTTAATCCTTTAGGTTTTGTGGTATTTTCATTTTATTGGGTTTGGGATGTAGTACAGGCATTACCAGCCCAACTACTTTACCAGGAAGCGAGGTTAATTTTTTTACAACCAGGAGCAAGTGAGGTGATTTTCAAGCAAAGAGGTGATTGATAATATTATTGGCGACGAAAGGAAAGATCTAGATGAAAACACCATTATTAAAATCTCTGCATACCCAAGTATTCCTTGCCATTATATTTGGAGTAGCCTTGGGACATTTTTATCCTGCGCTCGGTGAAAGCATGAAACCGCTGGGTGATGGGTTTATCAAACTCATTAAGATGATTATCGCACCCATTATTTTTTGCACAATTGTTACCGGCATTGCTGGCATGGATGATATTAAGAAAGTTGGCCGGGTAGGCGCAAAAGCATTAATTTATTTTGAGGTTGTTACAACCTTTGCGCTCGTCATGGGCTTATCCCTGGTAAATTGGCTGAAGCCAGGCGCAGGCATGAATGTTGATGTCAGCAAACTTGATACCAACGCAATATCGGCCTATACTACAGCTGCTAAAGCCCAGAGCACTGTGGATTTCTTCATGAATATCATTCCAACAAGCGTTGTCGATGCTTTTGCCAAAGGCGACATTCTCCAGGTGCTGCTGTTTTCCATCCTTTTTGGTTGGGCACTACTGATCATGGGAAAAAAGGGCGCACCGGTGTTTAGTCTGATTAGCGATATCTCTCATAGTTTTTTTGTTATTGTAGATATCATCATGAAGATCGCACCTATTGGTGTTTTTGGAGCAATGGCCTTTACCATCGGCAAATATGGTAT
>JAQSXM010000019.1 GCA_029256645.1 Sporomusa sp.
TGCCGCTGCCGGTGTAACCGGCGTCAGTCAAACAACGGCAGCAGGTTTGTCAGTCCCGGTATTGCCAGCTCAACCGGCAAAGCAACCAATGGTGACTACTGCTGCCGAAGAGACTTTGGGTGATGCGGTTAGTTTAAGCAATCAGAACCTGGATGTAATGCCGGCCAGCGTGCAGTCTGACCAGGTGCAGCATCCGGTTAACCTAGTACTTGCCGGACTAATCAATAAGCAAGAGCCTGCCGCAGATCCGGCAGCCCCTGCAGCAGCGGCAGCCCCTGTAGCAGCAGATCTTGCTCAGCCCGAAGTGCCGCAGATAGCACTTGCAGGCCAAAATAAAGATGCAGTGAGGGCAACAGAGCAAAAAACTGCAGAAGTACTCAATGATGCTGAACAACAGCCAGTACTTCCCGTTACTGCTGTGACTTCCCCTGGGAAGACTTCCAATCAGAATGCTGGTGAGGGAAAAAAAGAAAGTTTAGCAGACTCAGCTTTATTTGAACAGGCATTATCTACGCAAAATGTGAAAGCTAATCCGAATACAGAAGCCTTGCCGCATCTCTTCATGCATGGGTTGGAAACCGCATTGTCTAAAAATGATGCTCTTGCGGGTAATGTTGCTGACGGTAAGCTGCCAAACGGCCCGGCGACTGATATTTATCAGGTTGTCGACCAGATTGTTGAACAATCCCGGGTTGTTACCAAACTGCAAAACACGGAAATGGTCATAAAACTGAAACCGGAACATCTGGGTGAGCTTACCCTGAAAGTAGTTGTCGAGAACGGGGCAATTAATGCCAGTTTCCATTCCAACAATCCCGAAGTACGCAGTATCATTGAAGCGTCCCTGCCCCAGCTTAAACAGGATTTAGCCAATAATGGCCTAAAAGTGGAGAATGTGGGTGTTTATGCCGGCTTAAGCCAGTTTTTACCCAATCATGACCAGGAGCGCAATTCACGTCAGCAATTCGTTAAACTTACTAACAAAAAAAATGCCGGCGAGTTTGTCGAGGCGATTGTGGCGGAGACGGAAGCCGGGAAAATGAATGGCACCGGTGGCCTGGCAGGTGTTGATTATCGTATTTAAAGGAGGTTTCTTACATGGATGTATATGGTGTTGGCAGTAAAACCACAACAAACAGTGCCGATGCTACCCGCAAGAAAAACGATGATCTTGGCAAAAATGATTTTCTGAAACTGCTGACTGTACAGCTTAGATATCAGGACCCGATGAACCCCATGGAGGATAAGGAATTTATCGCTCAGATGGCCCAGTTTTCCAGCCTGGAGCAGATGCAAAATATGAATTCATCAATGGCTATGTCGCAGGCTAGTGGTTTAATAGGCATGCAGGTAAACTGGCTTGATGGCAATGCTGAGGAATGGACTGGGACCGTTGAGTCTGTGCGGTTGATTGAAGGGCAGCCTAAACTGATTATTGGTGATATGGCTCTTGATTTGAGCCAGGTAGTCTCTGTGCAAGTACCTAAAAGTACCACCGCCTAATGTCCGACAACCGAATTTATAGCCCCTATCAGCCGCTCAATCCTGCAGTTTCGCCCAGTAACCCCGCCGCATCACCCGGTGGATTAAACCCGAACAAAATAACTGCCGGCCCTAGTTTCAACCAGATTCTGGAACAGGAAATCGCTGGTGTGAAATTCTCCCAGCATGCTCTGCAGCGTTTAAACAGCCGGAAGATTCAGCTTGATAGCAGTCAGCTCAGCAAGCTCAACCAGGCGGTTGATAAGGCAGCGCAAAAAGGCGCTAAAGAATCTTTGATTCTCATGAGTGATAATCTGGCGTTTGTTGTCAGTGTCAAGAATAAAACGGTTATTACCGCTATTGATGGCGCCAGCATTAAAGACAATGTATTTACCAACATTGACAGTGCCGTAATTATTTGAGGGCTGGACCTCTTAAGGAAGCCCGCGGCTGCTGACTGATTGAAGCAGCCCTGTCCATACTTATTTATTTGGGAGGTTGTGTTTACTATGATGCGTTCGTTATTTGCCGGTGTATCCGGTCTGAAAAATCATCAGACCCGCATGGATGTAATTGGCAACAATATTGCTAACGTTAATACCGTGGGTTTTAAAGCCAGCCGGGTAACTTTTCAGGATATGTTAAGCCAAACCATCCAGGGGGCTTCTTCAGCCACCGCCACTAAAGGCGGTACCAACCCGATGCAGATTGGCATGGGGATGAGTTTAGCCAGTATTGATACAATCTTTACGGACGGCAGTCCGCAGCCGACCGGCAAACAGACCGACTTATCCATCTCCGGCCAGGGATTTTTCGTTTTGAGTGACGGCCAGAACCAGGTATATACCCGGGCCGGGGCTTTTGATTTTGACACAGAAGGTAATTTTATCGTGCCTGGCAGTGGCTATAAGGTAATGGGTTGGAAAGCTGATACTAACGGGGTTATTGACAGTAAGCAGGATCCGGCCGGCATTCAGGTCCCTGTTGGCAAGTCGATGGCAGCCCAGGTATCAAGCAAGATTACCTATACAAATAACTTATCGGCTGGGGCCAAAGCAATCGGCACACCGGCTGAGCAAGCAGCTGCTGATGCTGCCAAAGTAGCTGCTGATGCTGCAAAAGTTATCGCCGATAATAATAAGGTTGCTGCCGATGCCGCCAAAACCGCTGCCGACACTGCCAAAACCACTGCCGATGCTGCCAAGGCTGCTATAGATGCCGCTAAACTCGCGATGACGGCTGCGAAAAATGCGGCAGATGCTTTAGTTGCAGGGACAGGAACACAAGCCGCAGTTGTTGCGGCTGTAGCCGCCGCTGTAAGCGCTGCTCAAGCCGCAGTAACGGCATCGTCGCCGGCGACATTAGGTTTAGCAACAACTGCAAAAAATGATGCCGATGCATTAAAAACTGAAACAGACGGTTTGGTTGCCGCAACCGCAACGCCAGCTGATGTAGTTGCTGCCGCTGTTACCGCCGAAGGCTCTATAACAAGTGCCGCATCAGTTGCAGCCAGTGAAGCAAGTACTGCTGCCATTAACGCCACCACTGCCGCCACTGCGGCTACCGCCGCCGCCGCCAATGCCGCAGCAGCAGCCACTACCGCCACCAAAGCCGCACAGGATGTTTTAGATGCGTATGGCATTTCTTCATCAGTTCCAACCTCAATTACTGTATATGACGTACAGGGAAATCCTTATAGTGTAAAAGGTACTTTTATGAAAACTGGTGATAATACCTGGAGCTTTACACCTAACGGTACAGTGGAGGATTCAGGGGTAATTGTAGCCAATATTACGACTACACCCTCCACTATCAGATTTAAGGCAGATGGCTCCTATGATCAGACAAGTACCATCAATACAATGACCATTAATCCTGCTGGCGGACCCTATGCCGGGGCCGGGGCTTTTACTGTGACCCCTGATTTTTCCGCCCTGACCCAGTATGGCGGGGAATCGTCAGCCAAGGCTACCGGCAAGGACGGGTATGCCTCGGGAACGCTGAAGACAGTGACAATTGATCCGTCCGGCGTTATTATCGGCACCTTCACCAATGGTGAGAACCAGACGCTTGCCCAGGTTGCGCTGGCGGTATTTAATAATCCCGGCGGCCTCAATAAAGCGGGCGACAGTCTGTTTTCCCAGTCCAACAACTCCGGTGAACCCCAGATTGGCTCCAGTGAAACCGGCGGCCGGGGGAAATTTACCCCCGGATCATTAGAGATGTCTAATGTTGACCTGGCACAGGAGTTCAGTGAGATGATTGTTACCCAGCGTGGTTTCCAGGCCAATTCCAAGATTATTACTACATCTGATGAAATGTTGCAGGAATTAGCCAACCTCAAACGATAGGCGATTGTAAGGCAGCGGGGGGGAGTACCTCCCCCTATGCTGTCTATTTTTTCCCGGCGGCAAGGTTAACTTTCTGCTGGATCAGGGTCACCGGGATGCTGTTTTCGCCGAAGGCTCGGCACAAGCCGTGTTTTCTTTTAGAATAGTAATTAGGGGGGGATAGGTGTGATAAAGGTAACCAAATTAAAATCTCAGGGCTGTGATTTTGTTGTAAATGCCGAACTGATTGAGACGATTGAAGAAACTCCTGATACAATGATAACCTTAACCAGCGGCAAGAAGCTGATTGTGGAAGAGTCAATGGATGAAATTGTCCGTAAGGTAATGGAGTACCGCCGCTCTTTATTTAGAAACACACGCTAGTCAATGGCAGGTCGATTTGAAAAGTAATACCTGCTGCGATTAACAAATACGCTGTAATGGAGGTGTGCCAGTGGCTGAAGAGGAAAAACCGAAAAAAATGTCGATGATGGTTATTATCATACTCATTGTGGTTGGCTTAATTTTAGCCGGTGGTATTTCGTACTTGATTGCTACCAGAGTTGTGGCTGATAAAACAACAGACAAAAAGATTTCCCAGCGTGACCCTGGACAATTTATCAAGCTTGGCGACGCTAAAGAAGGTCTTATTCTCAACATCGGCGGGGTAAATAGTGGCCGTTATCTTAAAATTGGTCTAATTGTAGAGTTAAAACCAGATAAGAACGCAACTCCTAAAGAGGGGAAACTGCCTTCACCTGAAGAAATTAGGATATTAGATACCGCTGTCTATGCCCTGAGGTCACAAAAAATTGAAGACTTCGATCCTGTTAAACAAGACCAGTTAAAAGAGATGCTAAAAAATGAAATCAATAAAACACTTGGTGAAGAACGGGTTTATGATATCTATATAACCAATTTTGTTTTACAGTAGATTCATATCAATAATTTTAGTATAATAAAAACATCTATCAGGTAATTATTTTGCTTTTGATAGATTGATTCCTTTTTTTTGATGCGAAAGGAGGGAAGATATTGGCAGGGCCAGATGTTTTATCGCAAACCGAGATTGATGAACTACTATCAGCTTTGTCTACCGGTGTTGTAACCGCTGAGGAAATAAAAACCGAACAAAAGCAGCGCAAAATTAAAACCTACGATTTTAAGCGCCCGGATAAGTTTTCTAAGGATCAAATACGTACTATTTATATGTTGCACGAAAACTTTGCCCGGCTAATTAATACCTATCTTTCAGCACATCTTCGTACTCTTATTCATATTGATGTTGCTTCAGTTGATCAGTTAACATATGAAGAATTTATTCGGTCAATGCCAAACCCTAGCGTTATCAGTATCTTTCAGATGCGACCGCTTAAAGGTAATGCAATATTAGAGATGAATCCTAATATTGTACTAGCTATTATTGACAGGTTATTTGGCGGACCAGGCCTGCCACCGGCTAAGCCGCGGTCATTGACTGATATCGAGGAAGCTATTATCAGGCGCGTAATCAATAAGTGCATGGAGAGTATGCAGGAAGCCTGGAAACAGGTAGTAACAATTGAACCTCGTATGGAGGCACTTGAGACTAATCCGCAGTTTACTCAGATTGTTCCACCTAATGATATGGTAGTACTTATTACACTTCAAGCAAAAATTGGTCAGGCAGAGGGGTTAATGAACATTTGTATTCCTTATCTGGTACTTGAACCAATTATGTCTAAATTGACTACAAGCTTTTGGGTGTCTGCATCTGCGGCAAAACAGGCGTCGCCGGAATCAATCAGTGTTTTGCAACGAAAGCTGGAGAAAACCATGATTCCTGCAATTGTTGAACTTGGGCGGGCTACTGTCACCGTTCATGAATTATTAGATCTAGGTGTGGGTGATGTGCTTCAGTTGGAAACTAAAGCTGAAAATGAATTAAGTGTAATTATTGGCAACCGGGAAAAATTTAAGTGTAAACCCGGCTTAGTCGGTCATAAAAATGCAGTACAAATTACTCAAGTAATTTCCCAAGGAGATGATAATGATGAGTGACGGATTTCTGTCCCAGGAAGAAATAGACGCTTTGCTACGAGGCGAACCAGTTGCAGCCTCGCCATCTCCGGCTGGGTCTGATTTGTCAGATATCGAAAAAGACGCTTTAGGTGAAATTGGCAATATATCGATGGGCACAGCCGCGACTACTTTGTCAGTGCTTTTAGGCAGACGGGTATCAATTACTACCCCCAAGGTATCAATATCGAATCTTAATGAGATAAAACGTCAGTATCCACTTCCATACTTAGTTATTGAAGTAGGCTATACGCATGGATTATTAGGAACAAATATACTTGCTATGCGCGAGCAGGATGCACTGATCATTGCCGATTTAATGATGGGTGGAGATGGCTCAAACCCGCCGTCAGAGTTGAATGAACTGTATATGAGTGCTGTTAGTGAATCGATGAATCAAATGATGGGTTCTACAGCAACCTCAATATCTACCATTTTTAAAAAGAAAGTAGATATAGCTCCACCGAAGGTTAATTTGCTGGATTTCGCACTAGACCCTAATGTTACTAATATTATTGCCGGTGATGACGCATTGGTACGCGTGTCTTTCCGGATGGAAGTAGAAGACCTTATTGACAGTGAGCTTATGCAGATAATGCCGCTTAATGTTGCTAAGGAAATGGTGGAGAACCTAATGAGTGCTGTTCAATCAGCAGCGCCCCCGACACCTTCACCGGCAGCACCTCCCAAACCTGCAGTTTCACCACAAGTATCGCCTGCCTATGCTCAAACAGTGCCACAGCCTAAACAGCAGCCTGATCAGAATGTTGCAGTACAACCGGTTCAGTTTGCGCCTTTAAAAGCGGCAGGTATGTCTGGCACTGATGCTAATATTAATCTTATTATGGATGTACCGCTCCAGATTACGGTTGAGTTAGGGCGAACCCGTAAACTGATTCGCGACATTCTGGAATTGACACCAGGTTCAGTTGTTGAGCTTGATAAACTTGCTGGCGAGCCTGTGGATATTCTAGTGAATGGTAAACTTATTGCCAAAGGTGAAGTTGTAGTCATTGATGAAAACTTTGGTGTGAGGATTACCGATATAATTAGTCCATTAGAAAGGGCTACTAATCTTCAATAATGACCCGAATTTTATTTGAGATAGGAGAGGTAAGTTAAAAATGGCGATTAGAGTTTTAGTTGTGGATGACGCTGCATTTATGAGAATGATGATTAAAGATATCTTATCAAAAAATGGGTACGATGTAGTTGGCGAAGCTGAAAATGGTCTTAAAGCGGTAGAAAAATATCAGGAGCTTAAGCCTGATTTGACAACCATGGATATTACGATGCCGGAAATGGATGGGATCACAGCTGTAAAGGAAATTAAGAAAGTGGATCCTGCTGCAAAAGTTATTATGTGTAGCGCGATGGGACAACAAGCTATGGTTATTGAAGCAATTCAATCTGGAGCGCGTGACTTCATTGTCAAGCCGTTCCAGCCTGACCGCGTCCTTGAGGCTGTACGCAAGGCCGTTGGTTAGTCAGGATACTCAATGGTAAAACATCTCCATTACTATAGAATGATCCTTATATTTTTTAGCATCATATTATTGCTTGCAAATCACGGGCTGGCCGCTGGGGAAACGGGTGAATATCTTAAATATCAGGAACCACAGCCGCCAGCGTCTTCTTGGCTTTCGGCCAGTGGTTATGTTGTCTCGTTACTTCTAACCTTTCTCTTAGTTCTTGGCCTCGCCTATTTCACATCTCGCTTTTTAGCGCAAAAAATAAACGGTCCTGCAGGGCTTAATAACGGGAAAATCCATACCACACTTTCTTTAGGACCTAACCGTGCTGTTTATGTGGTGGAGATAGCAGGTAAGTTTATGGTATTGGGTGTTACTGAACAAACTATTTCACTGCTCAAGGAAATTACTGACCCGGAAGATATTGAACATCTTAAGAATCCAGTAAATATTGTTTTACCGCCTGAGCAGTTTGATAATATTTTTCATCGCCAGCTGCTTGCACTTAAGCAAATGAATAAGAAATTTCCCGTTGTTTTTGGCTTAGACACTCATGAAATAAACGAGAAGGAGCATGAAAACGATAGTAGGAAGAGGTAAGAAGAGTGTCAAAATATGTTGGTTATTTTAAAACATGGAAGAATTATTTTTGGTTGCTGCCTGTAGCTTTTTTAGCGTTTTGGCCGGCAACTGCCGGGGCAGCACCGCTGATTCCTATTCCTAATATTAATATGGGGGTAGAGCAGGCCAATACTCCGCAGGAGATAGCGCTTAGTCTGCAGATTCTCTTGACATTAACTGTACTTTCACTCGCACCTTCGATTCTGGTTATGATGACTTCTTTTACTAGAATCATTGTGGTTTTGTCGTTTTTGCGCAGCGCACTGGGGACACAGCAAATGCCGCCAAATCAAATCTTAGTTGGACTTGCTTTGTTTTTAACTTTTTTTACTATGTCACCATATTTTGATCAGGTAAATAAGAGTGCATTACAGCCCATGCTTGATGGAACAATTAATCAGGAAACTGCTATTACCGAGGCTGTAAAGCCGATGCGGGAGTTTATGTTTAAACAAACCCGTGAGAACGACTTGGCTTTGTTTGTTAATCTATCAGAAATGCCACGGCCTAATTCACCTGAAGATGTTCCAACATCTGTAGTAATCCCAGCTTTTGTTATTAGTGAACTTAAAACTGCGTTTCAAATTGGTTTTTTAATATATATTCCTTTTATTGTGATCGATATGGTAGTGGCTAGTACTCTTATGGCAATGGGCATGATGATGGTACCGCCGGTTATGATATCGTTGCCGTTTAAGATTCTATTATTTATATTAGTCGATGGCTGGCATTTAATTATCCGGTCATTGGTTACTAGTTTTAACTAGGGGGGCGCTTATGTCGGGTGATATGGCCATCCAGATTGGGCGTGACGCATTAGCCATGGTCATGCTGGTTTCAGCCCCCATGCTGGGTCTGGGTCTGTTGGTTGGTATTCTTGTAAGCATATTTCAAGCGACGACTCAAATCCAGGAGCAGTCACTGGCGTTTATTCCTAAGATTATTGCTGTCTTTGTTGCCATTTTGGTTTTTGGACCGTGGATGCTTAGCCTGATTGTTGATTATACGAGAGATATATTTTTAAGTCTACCTAATATAATACGTTAGCTAAAAGGAGGCCGGAATCCTATACCTTAGATAGGTGGTCGAAAATATTGGACTTATTTACTTTACTACAAAATCAGTTAGGATTGTTCTTACTGATTTTTGCCCGGATTAGCGGGATTTTTTCTTCAGCCCCTATATTTGGTGCCCGCAATGTTCCGACAACAGTCAAAGCAGGGTTATCGTTGATTATATCTTATATTTTACTGCCGCTTTTGATTAGGCCGGACTTTAATTCGTCAGATGCTTTTTTACCCTATATAGCACTGGTAATTGGCGAATTTTTAATTGGGTTAATTCTGGGCTTTGCCTGCTCTTTTATTTTCTATGGAATACAAATGGCTGGTTCACTCCTGGATACGCAGATTGGTTTTGGCATGGTTAACGTTCTTGATCCCCAGTTTGGACAGCAGGTGCCACTTGTCGGCAATTTTAAGTATATTTTAGCATTATTAGTATTTCTGGCAAGCAATGGACATCATCTCTTTCTTGCCGCGGTATTTCAAAGCTTTAAGCTGATTCCAGTAAGTCTGGGGGTTTTTCGCCCTGATATGGCTAATATTGTGGTTGATATGGTTGCAGGAATTTTTATAATTGCCCTTAAAATCAGTTTACCGGTATTAGTATCACTGCTGCTTACCGATGTGGCGCTTGGGATTTTAGCCCGTACCATGCCTCAAATGAATATTTTCGTTGTTGGCGTGCCGGGCAAAATCATTGTCGGCATTTTTGTACTATCTTTAGCTTTACCGTTTTATATTGGTTTTTTGGAGGTCGTTTTTAATGGCACTTTTCGCGATATTTACCGCCTCCTGGCTACCTTTGCACCTGTTTAAAGATTGCAGGTATAAATTAGATACTTTCGATTTACAGTTGTTTGCTGGCGAAAAAACAGAGGAAGCTACCCCCAAACGTAAAGAAGAGGCTAAACAAAAAGGCCAGGTGGCTAAAAGCACTGATATGAGTGCAGTATTTGTCATGATGGCTGCTTTCTATACACTTAAACTATTGGGATCTGGAGTGTACACTGAATTAGCTGATTGCATGACAGGGATTTTTTCTGGTTTGACAACAACAGATTTTACTATTAATTCTGTTCATATATTGTTTTTAAAGCTAGCTCTTGTTTTTTTAAATACATCTTTACCAATTCTCTTGGTCATTTTAGTAGTTTCAATAGCTGTTAACTACATGCAGGTTGGCTTTATTTTTTCAACTAATGTTTTAATGCCTGATTTCAATAAAATTAACCCTTTATCTGGTTTTCAGCGGCTATTTTCCAAACGATCGCTTGTGGAGCTTGGAAAAGCTATTTTTAAGGTTTCTATTATTGGGTACTTTATTTACCGGTTCGCCGTTATCCAGACATCGGATATTCCGAAATTGATTAGCATGGAGTTGATTGACTCACTTAAACTTGCTGGTTCATTAACTATTGACTTAGCTTTTCAGATTATAAGTGTCATGATGGTTTTGGCCGCTTTCGATTATTTTTATCAGTGGTGGGAACATAATCAAAGCCTTAAAATGTCGAAGCAGGAAATAAAAGAAGAATTCAAACAAACTGAGGGTAATCCACAAATTAAAGGCAAAATTAAAGAAAAACAACGGGCTATTGCTATGCGGCGAATGATGCAGGAAATACCTAAAGCAGATGTTGTAGTGACTAATCCCACGCATTTGGCGATTGCCCTAAAGTATGATAAGAATATGTCTGCACCGGTAGTTGTAGCAAAAGGCCAGGATTTCTTGGCTGAGCGCATCAAGCAGATAGCGAAGGAAAACAAAGTGGCGGTGGTAGAAAACAAACCATTGGCCCGGGCGCTCTACCCAGTTGTTGAAATTGGCAATGTTATACCACCTGAGTTATATCAGGCAGTTGCAGAAGTTTTAGCTTATGTGTATCGATTAAAAAAACGCCTGTCCTAATATAAGGAGCGATAAATAATGGCTGCTCAACAATCTACACTGTTTGCAGGTCTGGAAAAATATAGTGATATTATGGTATCAGTGGCTATTATTACTATTGTAGTCATGATGATTATTCCGCTACCAACCCTACTCCTTGATCTGCTTTTGACACTGAATATTACCCTGGCTTTAATTATTGTTATGGTAGCTATTTACAATATAGAGCCACTGGAGTTTTCAGTATTCCCATCACTCCTTTTAATAACAACTCTGTTTCGTCTGGCACTTAATGTGTCTTCAACACGCCTTATTTTACTTGATGGTCATGCTGGCGAGGTCATCGCCGCTTTTGGTAATTTCGTAGTTGGTGGTAATGCTGTAGTTGGTTTTATCGTTTTTATAATCTTGATTATTATTCAGTTTATTGTAATTACCAAAGGTGCTGAGCGTGTTGCCGAGGTTGCAGCTCGTTTTACCCTGGATGCTATGCCCGGTAAACAAATGAGTATCGACGCCGACCTTAATGCCGGCCTTATTAGTGATAAGGACGCTCGTGACCGCCGTAAGAATATTCAGCGGGAGGCAGATTTTTATGGCGCTATGGACGGGGCAAGTAAATTTGTTAAAGGTGATGCGATTGCCGCAATTATTATTATTGTCATTAATATTGTCGGTGGGTTTATTATTGGTATGTTACAACGTGACATGGATGTTTTACACGCGCTGCAGACCTACACTTTATTAACAGTTGGGGAGGGATTGGTTAATCAGATCCCGGCATTGTTAATTTCTACTGCTACCGGCATTGTCGTAACCCGAGCAGCCTCTGAGGCTAATTTGGGTAAAGATCTTACCCGTCAAATTATCAATAATCCACGTGTGTTCTTTATTGCTTCTGGTGTTTTGGGTCTGCTAGGTATAATTCCGGGATTGCCAGGAACCCCGTTTCTTGTGATGAGTCTTATTACCGGCGGTGTTGGATATGCCCTTATCAGGACTCAACAGTCTGAGGTTCAAATGGAAATGTCTCAGCAGGAAGAAAAAGAGAAAGAAGAGGTAAGAAAGCCGGAAAATATTATTTCCTTGCTGCAAGTTGACCCTATGGAGCTGGAGATTGGCTATAGCCTGATTCCACTGGTAGATGTTAGTCAGGGCGGTGATTTGCTGGACCGGGTGGTTATGATTCGCCGTCAGTGCGCTTTGGAACTTGGGCTTATTGTTCCAACCATCAGGATACGAGATAATATTCAGCTCAAACCAAATATTTATGTGATAAAATTAAAAGGGATTGAAATTGCCAGGGGTGAGTTAATGCTTGATCATTTTCTGGCCATGGATTCAGGGGCAGCCTTTGAACCGGTACCAGGAATTGAAACTGTAGAACCTGCTTTTGGGTTACCTGCTCTTTGGATTCAGGAATCATACCGTGAGCAAGCCGAACTTGCCGGCTATACTGTTGTTGATCCGGTGTCAGTGTTGGCTACCCATCTTACTGAAATTATTAAATCGTATGCTGCTGAAATCCTGGGACGTCAGGAAGTACAGACCTTAATTGAGTCTGTGAAGCAGAACAATGCGGCAGTTGTTGATGAATTGACACCAAATCTTCTATCGCTTGGCGAAATACAAAAGGTACTTTCTAATTTGCTGCGCGAGAAAATTTCTATCAGAGACTTGGTAACAATCTTTGAAACATTAGCCGATTATGCTCAGCTATCGAAAGACACCGAGGTTTTAACCGAATATGTCCGGCACGCCCTGGCTCGTCAGATATCTAAGCAGTTTGTAAACAATAATATTTTGACTTGCCTGACTGTTGATCCGCAGTTGGAGAATACGATTATTAACTCTGTGCAGCGTACTGAGCAAGGCTCATATGTAGCGCTAGAACCGCAAACATCACAAGCACTTATCACCGCGCTTACAAACGAGCTTCCGAAGCTTACCAATATGGGTTATCAACCGGTAGTACTTACAAGCCCGGGAGCTAGATTATACTTTCGTAAATTAACAGAACGTGTGGCGCCAAATCTCACTATTTTGTCATATGCTGAATTAAATCCGAAAATCGAGGTGCAGGCGCTAGGGATGGTGAGGGTGTAGCTTGAAGGTTAAATTATTTACAGCACAAAATATGGCGGAAGCGATGACTCAAGTAAAGCAGGACCTAGGTAGAGATGCCGTTATTTTGCATACCCGCCGCTTTAAAAAAGGTGGAGTTATGGGTTTTTTCGGCAAAGAGATGGTGGAAGTTATGGCTGCGGTAGACTCAACTGCAGCTCCTGTTGCTGAAAAGAAAATGCAGATAGTCTTGCCGCCAGCTGCTGATGATACTCAATTAACTGCGCTTCAACTTGAAATGTCTAATATGAGGAAGATAATGGAGCAGATGTTATACCAGCTACCGGAACACGGCAAACAATCCTCGCCACTCCAGGATTTATTAATAAAAAATGATATCGAACCGCTTATTGCCGCTAAACTAGTAAAAGGGTTACCGGAAGAGCAATCAATTGCTGGCAGTGACCAGGGGACTGTCCGTAAACTGCTGTTTGAACGAATTGTTGATTATTTACAAAAAACAAGTGGTATTGATATATCACCGACAGGCTGTAAAACCGTCGCTTTGATTGGCCCGACCGGTGTTGGCAAAACGACTACAATTGCTAAACTGGCTGCTAATTTTGCCTTAAAAGAAGGGCATAAAGTCGCGTTAATAACAGCTGATACATATCGTATTGCCGCCGTTGAACAACTAAAGACGTACGGCGATATTATCGGGATTCCGATCGAGACGGTGTATTCACCTGATGAGCTTAAGGAAGCTATGTGCCGGCACAATGACAAAAACCTGGTCTTAATTGATACTGCCGGCCGCAGTCCAAGTAATTACTATCAACTGGCCGAGCTGCAGGCTTTGTTAGATGTAGATCCGTCTATTGAGACCCACCTTGTGCTAAGTACTGCTACTAAGTACCGGGATGCCTTAGAAATAGTTAATAAATTTTCAGTTTGTTCACCACAGAAGCTCTTATTTACTAAGGTGGACGAAGCAAGCAGTGTGGGAACAATTTTTAATCTGCTATATCACTTTCCCGCAACGGTATCTTATGTGACTACCGGACAAAGTGTTCCTGATGATATTGAGTTGGCTAGTTCCACTAAATTGGCAAATATGATTTTGAGGGAATAAAAAATGAGTGATCAAGCTGCGAAACTACGACAAATGGCACTAAACTCCTCGATCCTCAAAAGTCCGATTAAGCAAGGTTCTAAAAGTCGGGTAATTACCGTTACCAGTGGTAAAGGCGGTGTTGGGAAAACCAACTTTACTGTAAACCTGGCACTGGCTTTAGCGGGGCTTGGACAAAAGATATTGGTGATTGATGCCGATTTTGGGATGTCTAATGTTGAGGTTGTTCTGGGTTGTTCATCCCGGTATAGCGTTCTTAATCTATTGGAAGACGGACTCAATATCACTGACGTTGTTACAGTAGGGCCGCGCGGCATTAAGTTTATGGCCGGCGGCTCGGGAATGTATCAACTGGCTAATCTGAGTGATGCCCATCTACAGCATATTGTGTCTCAGATATCTTTATTTGACAACTGGGCGGATATTGTCCTCGTTGATACCGGTGCCGGCCTCAGCCGGAATGTCTTGAACTTTGTTATGGCTGCCGACGAGGTTATTATTATTACGACCCCGGAGCCTACGGCGATTACCGATGCCTACGCAATGATGAAAGCCTACGGGGTCCAAAACGGGGTTGCGCCGCTTAGGTTAGTCGTTAATCGCATCGTAGATCTTGATGAGGGTCAGATGGTTGTTGACAAATTAATTAGTGTTTCCCAGAGGTTTCTTGATGTATCAGTCAACAATCTTGGCTATGTATATGAAGACCGCAATCTGGTTAAAGCCGTTAAAAAGCAGGTCCCACTGTTAGTGTCGTTTCCGGAGGCCATATCGTCCCGGTGTATTGAGAATATTGCCCAGCGCTTACTCTACGGCGAAACCACGCAACGGCCACGAGGTATGAGAGGATTTTTTCGCAAATTTTTAGAATTTATAGGGTAGTTCCTCAAAAGTGAGGAGGGGGTTCTAATTAGTATTAAATCGGAAGAAATTTTTAAAATTAATCAGCGTATTGAGGTTTTTGTACCTAGCAGTAGTGGGCTTGTCGAGCAATATCGCAGCCGAATAGAGGATATTAATGCGGATAATATAGTTATTGCGATGCCGATGACTAAAAGTCTACCTGTTATGCTGCAACGTGGGGAAGTGTTTTTTGGGCGGGTTGTGGCAAATTTTGCGGCTTTTGAGTTTACCAGCTCACTAATTGCCAAACAAATGCAGCCTCTGCCTGTGTGGATTATTGCTGCTCCTTACAACATCAAAAAAATCCAGCAAAGAGCTTTTGTTAGGGTAGACGCGGCTTTACCAGTACAAATTACAGAGCTTATTGATGGAAAGGAAATCGAAGATACAAGAATTACTGCTGTAACCAAAGATATTAGTGGCGGTGGTTTACAAATAGCTACTACCCATCTTTGGCCTCTTGATACTGAATTAATGGTGAATGTGGATTACCCTGGTGTTGGGCCGATTTCACTTAGAAGCAAAGTTATGAGAATACAGCAGCCCCAACCTGACCGGGCATTATTCTGGATTGGGATTAAATTTCTTGAGATTAACGAAAGAGACCGTGGCAATATTATCAAATTTATTTTTAAGAAGCAGCTTGAGCAACGCCGTAAAGGCTTGGAGTGACTTTTAGGTATTGGTGGTGAGTTTTTGATAAAGGTACTGGTTGTTGATGACTCGGTATTTATGCGCAAGCTACTAAGTGATTTGTTTGCAAGTGAAACCGATTTTACCGTTCTTGATACTGCTCGCAATGGTAAAGACGCGATCGATAAAGTAAAGCGGCTTAAACCTGACTTAATTACCATGGATGTCGAGATGCCGGTTATGGATGGTATTACAGCCCTGGAAGTTGTTATGAAAGAGTGTCCGACACCGGTAGTTATGATTAGCAGTTTAACCCAGGCAGGTGCTGAAGCTACCCTGCGGGCCCTGGAATTAGGCGCTGTTGAGTTTGTCGCAAAAACCGCCGGACCAATTTCAAATATATCAGGAATTCGAGCCGAGATATTGAGTAAATGTAGGGCAGCTGTGAAAGCCAATGTTGCTCAACTCACAAAAATCCAGCCGGTTAATCTTCTAAATTCACCATTTAAAATGGCCGCGACCACAGGCTTGGTGGCAGATGAACGCATTGTAGCTATTGGTACTTCTACAGGCGGACCACGTGCTCTACAGGAAATCATCACTAAACTCCCAGGCAATATTCCCTGCTCGGTTGTTATTGTTCAGCATATGCCGCCAGGTTTTACAAAATCGCTGGCCGAACGCTTAAACTCATTGTCTTCCGTTACTGTTAAGGAAGCTGAGCAAAATGATGTTTTGCGTCCGGGCCTTGTGCTGATTGCAC
>JAQSXM010000402.1 GCA_029256645.1 Sporomusa sp.
TACTGTTGAAACAGCTAACCAGGTCGCTGAGCTATTAAAAGAAGGCAATCCACAGACGATAGTGATCATTAGCCCGCATGGGCCAGTATTTGATGACTCCGTTACTGTTAGCATCCATCCCCGCCTGCGCGGCAACATGGCCAATTTCGGCGCGGCTGATGTAACCCTCGGTTTTGAGACCGACAATTTATTAATAAAACATATCATCCGCAACTGCCAGCGGCTGGGCATTAATTTATTAGAGCTAACTGACGATATGGCGAAAAATCATCGAACCTCCTTAAACCTTGATCATGGTGCATTTGTACCGCTTTACTATCTTGCAAAGGCCGGGTTTAAAGGGCAGATTGTCAATTTATCGGTGGGCATGCTGCCCTATGAGGAGATGTATACCTTTGGTAAAGCCGTTCAGGCGGCTATTGGCAGTATGGACAAGCGCGTTGCTGTCATTGCCTCTGGTGATTTATCCCATCGTCTGACACCAAATGCCCCGGCAGGCTATAACCCGCGTGGCGCTGAGTTTGACAGTCAGGTAGTGGCTGCCCTTAAAAACGCGGATGTCAAAGCCTTACTCAAAATGGATAGAAACTTGATTGAAGAAGCCGGAGAATGTGGTCTCAGGCCCATCTTCTTCCTTATGGGAGCTATGGGCGGCCTTGATGTGGAAACAATTAAGCTTTCTTATGAAGGCCCATTTGGTGTCGGCTATGCTGTTGCTCTTTTTAAAATTAAAGGTAAAAAATAGGAGGATCTAGCATGAGTGGACAAAGTGCAGTGCCAGCTCTTGCCAGGGAAAGTCTTACGTACTACCTGCGCTATGGCCGGTTAATGGATAAACCCGCAGAACTGCCAAGCGTGTTACAGGGACAAGCCGGGGTCTTTGTTTCGTTTAAGAAAGCCGGTCAATTGCGTGGCTGTATCGGTACTTTTGCTCCCACCCAGCCGACTGTGGCCGAGGAAATTATCCAAAACGCTGTGAGTGCCGGAACAGAAGATCCTCGTTTTCCACAAATTAAGCAATCAGAGCTCTCTGAACTTGAGATCTCGGTGGACATACTGGAAGCGCCGGAACAGATCTATAGCCTTGATGAGCTTGACCCCAAAAGATATGGGGTCATTGTACGTAAAGGCCGGCGCTCCGGATTGCTCCTGCCTGATCTGGAGGGTGTTGAAACCACATCTGAGCAGGTTGCTATTGCCATGGAAAAAGCCGGTATCCAGACAAATGAACAGATTGATTTATATCGTTTTACTGTGACCCGGTATAAGTAAGCTAAAGCAGGTGAATAACATGCGCGAGGCTCTCCATTACACCCCTCATGACAAGGGAATCGCCTGTAGCCTGTGCCCGAAAAACTGTTTTATTAATGAAGGGCAGACAGGCTTTTGCCGGGTACGCCAAAACACCGGCGGCAGATTATACAGCCTCAACTATGCTCAAGCGACTGCTCAGGCGCTTGACCCGATAGAAAAGAAACCACTGTATCACTTTTACCCTGGCAGCTACATTCTGTCACTTGGTACCTGGGGCTGTAACTTTGCCTGCCGGTTTTGCCAAAACTGGCATATAGCCCATGCCAACCCACAGGTAACCGCCCTTGAGCCCCAGGCTGCCGCCGCATTGGCCAACCACCTCCTGGGCCAGGGAAATATCGGTATCGCTTATACCTATTCAGAGCCTACAGTATGGTACGAATATATTCTGGATACTGCCAGCCTCATACGAGCAAGCGGGCTCCAAAACGTACTTGTCACTAATGGGTTTATCAACCCCAAGCCCTTGCAGGAGCTGCTGCCGTATATTGATGCGATAAACATTGACGTAAAAGCGTTTAATAATGATTTTTATCAAAAAGTTTGTGCCGGCCGGCTAGATCAGGTCAAAGAGACAGTCAAGCTGGCAGCTCAGCAGTGTCATATAGAGATCACCACCTTAATTGTTCCCGGGCTCAACGACTCTGACGCTGAAATTGCCGATATGGCTGAATGGCTGGCAGATATTAGCCCTGATATACCGCTACACCTCTCACGTTATTTCCCTAATTACAAAATGGATGCACCGCCAACCCCTGTCAGCACCCTTGAGCAAGCTGGCAAAATTGCCTGTCAGGCGCTTAACTATGTCTATCTTGGCAATACCGGCGGCGAGGGATCCGCGACCTATTGTCCAGAGTGTTGCTACAAAGTAATTGACCGTCTGAAGCGTAATAGCCGGTTAAACAAAAAAAACTGCCCCCGGTGCGGGAGCAGCATATCAATTACCGGAGAAGTCAAGTTTTAAAGGCAGGAGGCTATCTGCGATTATCTGGGAGCCTCTTTTTTTCTTTTAAAGCATATATTCCAATATATACCAATAATGACGGCGATAATAACCCAAAGGGCTATAACCAGATAACCAAGCTCTGAGAAGATGTCAATCAGGGTTTGCCAATGCGGGCCGAAGAAAAGACCTAAGCCTACCGCCAGCGTACACCATATCCCAATGCCCAAGGCTGTAAGCAACGTGAACGTAGTTAGCCGCATGTTGAGCAGACCGGCAGCAATACTGATTTTAGTGCGGACAATGGGTAATTGTCGCCAGGGGATAATAATCTGGGGGCCATAGCGGATAAATGCCTCGCCCATTCTATCAACATAAACCGGTGAGAGACGGATAATCCCGCAGAATCTGTAGAGAAACCTGCGACCGCCCTGTCTGGCCACAAAATAGATAAATAAAGACCCCAGCATACTACCGAGCCAACCAGCAAACACGGCGGCTGGAAAACTAAAAACACCCTGATACACCATAAAGCCGGCAAATCCCAGAACCAGCTCGCTGGGGATGGGCAGGCACATGCCTTCAAATACCATCGCCAGACATACAGCTCCATAGCTGTATTGTTCAATTATTCCAATAAGGGGAGTAAAGTCAATCGCCATAACTACCTCGAAAAATTTAATGTATACAAAAACACGAAAATACTTGCATTAATATTCATATATAATGTATTATTATAACATGAAAAGGAGCGAGGCCCATGAAGATAAGCATTGTCGGAGCAACCGGTTACACCGGTGCGGAACTTTTACGTATTCTGGCATCCCATCCAGCTGCTGAAGTACTGTATATTACATCCGAAAGCCAGCCAGGTACTGCCATCAATGAAATATATCCCCATTTTACACGATTTTATGCTAAAACACTAGCCAGTTTGTCCGACCTGGACATGATAGCATCCCAGAGCGAGGTTATATTTATTGGGTTGCCCCATGGTCATGCCATGGAGGTTGGGCGTAAGGCCACGGCAGTAAATCCTAACCTAAAGATTATTGACCTTGGAGCCGATTACCGGTTTAAGGATCATGATATATATGAACAGTGGTACAAAGTTCCCCATACCCACCGTGAAGCCCAAGCCGTGTATGGACTGACAGAATTAAAGCGCAGCCAAGTCCGTGAGGCATCGATTATCGGTAACCCTGGCTGCTACACAACAGCCAGCATCCTGGCGCTGGCACCACTGGT
>JAQSXM010000020.1 GCA_029256645.1 Sporomusa sp.
AAAGCTGATGCAGAAAACCGGGCAGTGATTGACAAACTGTCAAAAGAGTATGCAAGTGAATTGGAGAGTCTTGGAGTAAAGGTTAGCAAGCAAGCTAAAAAAGCAAGCGGTTTGGTAATGAGCGGTGATGCCCGGCTGCGTTGGATTGATGATGGCAGCGGCAACACAAAGTTCGCGGAGCGTTTCCGGATCAATATGAATGCTGAAGTTAATGCTGACACTAGCTTTTATGGCCGTATTGTAGCTCTTAATCACAATGAACTGGGGACATATAAGACAAGTACCGACAACGACCGGTTAAATGTGGCTGATGCCGCTTTTACAACCAGAAATTTCTACGGGACTACCGTTACCGTGGGCCGGTTTAGCCAGCAAATGGATCCGGGTGGCTACTGGATGAATACTACCGGTGGTGTTGACGGTATAAAAGTCACTGCTGGTAACAAACTCAAAGTGACTGCCGGTTTTGCTAACTTTGGACCTTATTCTGCTATGCAAAAAGGCAATTCGATAATTGACCCGGCCACAGGGACAGCCGAAATCAAAGACGCCTTTTTTACTCAGGCTGTTTACCCGTTGAGTGATACTACTACTGTTGGTGGCTGGTGGTTTAAAGAGGAAACCGGTGAAGATAGTAAATTTGACGTAAAATCGATACATGTTACTACTAAGTTATCGCCTGACTTCACCCTGGCAACCGGATATGGTAAAAACTATATTGAAACTAATGGTAAAAAACCGACTTTTCAACAAACCCGTCTAACCTACGGTGCTGTGAGCCCCGCTAAAGCAGGCTCATGGAGTTTGGCAGCCGAGTTCCGCAAGTTTGAACCTGGTGTCAATAACAGTATTTACACTACATCTATGGTTGGATCTGTGAACGATGCCAAAGGCTGGGGTATTATTGGCAGCATGGCAGTAGCCAGGAATATCACCTTTACTACCTTCTATGGTTTTAACGCAAAAAAAGTATCCACCAACGCTGATATCGACAACTATACCCGTTGCCAAATTGATTATTTGTTTTAGAATTATTTAACCTGCAAAAAGGCCGCTTGTTATTATTATTACGCGGTGGCCTTATGCCGATAAAGGCTAACATGCCAGCTTCTGGAATACCAGAAATATTAAACAAAGTAAAGGGGACAAGAAAAGATGAAAAGAGAACTGCGCAGTAACTTTGCCATCGGCAGCTTACGATGGGCAACGCGGCGGACTATGTGGCGGGCCCTGGGAATCACCGACGAGGAAATGGCAAGACCCAAGATTGCTATTGTAAATTCATCATCCAATCTGGCAGTTTGTTTCAGCCACCTTGATGAGATTGCCAAAAGAATGCGGGATGCTATTCACGCTGCAGGTGGGCTGGCGTTCGAGGTGCGTACAGTGGCACCAAGTGATTTCATTACCGTTGTAGGCGGTCACGGCGGCTACATCCAGTCTGCCCGTGATCTTATTGTGAATGATATTGAAGTACAGGTTGAAGGTGCCTATTTCGATGGTATGATCTGTTTGGCGTCATGTGATAAGACAGTACCTGGTCAAATTATGGCAGCAGGACGCTTAAACATACCTACGCTAATCGTGGCTTGCGGCTACCAGCCGGCAGGAAAATATCGCGGCCAACACATCGATATTGAGGATATCTTTGTTCAGGCCGGACATCATGCCACAGGCAAGATTACATTGGAAGAACTGACAGAGATGACCGAGGTCGCCATCCAAGGTCCTGGGGTATGCCCGGGAATGGGTACTGCCAATTCTACTCATATCATGACCGAAGCATTAGGGTTAGCCCTTCCCGGCAGTACGCCGGTGTTGGCTAACAGCCGCAAAATGTGGGATACGGTGCGTAAAGCCGGTGAAAGAATTGTCCAAATGGTATGGGATGATGTGAAACCGCGTGATATTCTGACACCGGAGGCTTTTGCCAATGCCACAATGCTAATGCTGTCAGGCAGTTGCTCTATCAATACGGTAAAACATCTGCAGGCAATCGCTGCAGAGGCAGAGTGTGACGTGGATGTCTATGCATTGTTTGAGAAGTATGCCGATAAGATTCCACTTCTGACAGGGGTTCGTCCCAATGGTGAACATACGATTGAGGAGTTCGAGGCGGCTGGCGGCGCGCAAGGGATGCTCAAGCAGTTAGAAAGATTTTTGTTGAAGGATGCCAAGACCGTCACTGGCCAAACCTTGGGCGAGATTCTTAAAGACGTGAAGGTTGCAGATGAGGAGATCATCCGCCCGGTAGAGCGGGCACTGGCCTACCGGCCATCAATTGTACTAGTTAAGGGAACACTGGCTCCGGACTACGGCATTATTAAGCTTGCTGTTACCGATGACAGGCCGATGAAATTTACTGGGAATGCGATTATCTATCATTCGATGCAGGAAGGCATTGAAGGTCTGAAGAAGGGGGAAATCAAACCAGGCATGGTAGCCGTATTAAGAGGGCTTGGCCCCAAAGGCACGCCAGGTATGGGGCAGGCCTCCGGCTTTATATTTGCCCTCGATGGTGCAGGCCTAACAGGCAAGGTGGCAGTGGTTACCGATGGACTGTTGTCAGGGCTTGTCAACAAAACCTTATTAGTAGGCGAGATATCCCCTGAGGCCGAATATGGGTTATTAGGACTGGTAGAAAATGGCGACCTGATTACTATCGATGTAGAAAATCGTGTTGTTAACCTTGAAGTGGCTGATGCGGTTCTTGCCGAACGTAACACCCGCCGACAGAGTTTTCTTAAGAAAGAACGGGGCTGGCTGTCGATCTATCAGCGTTGCGTTTCACCATTGAACAAGGGAGCCGTTCTTTTAGAATAAGTGCAAAACGCAATTAAGACAGGCGTGTGAAAATTTACCAAGCAATAAAGCGGGAATCTACCAAAGCTGGTATATTCCCGCTTTTGTATATTATTTAATTTACCCTGTCTGTTTACACAACAGTTGAATGTACCTGTTTAGGTACATTCAACTGTTGGAAAATCTAAAAAAATGTTGCGGAATAGGTACATCCACAAACTAATAGATAGTCAGATAGGCTTGTGTATTTGATTTATTCTCAATTTTTCGACATTGGCATAAAAATTGCATATATATCTATGGGGGCGTAGAGAGAGCATTCAATAATATCATGGATAGTTAACTTAAAAGGAGTATCAGCGATATGACTTTGGATGAGATTATTAACTCTGCCGAATTTTTTCGCGATCTTAATGCATTTGATTGTTCTGTAATGATATGCGATATTCAGGGAAAGATCCTTCATTATGTACCGGCAGTTACGTTTCATGCCAATGTAAAGATTGGTGAGATCGCACAGGGCGGGGCGATACTGGAATGCATTAAAAGCAAACAAAAGGTTGTTAAAGCGGTGCCGAAGGAGGTATATGGCATCCCGGTAAAGGCTATTGTTAAGCCTGTATTTGATGCAAATCAGGAGTTTATTGGCATTGTCGGTACTGCCATAAGCCTGCATACACAGGAAGTACTCCAAAATGTTGCTCACACAATCGCAGCTACTACACAGCAATTGAGCGTCACATCCGAGAACCTTACACTATCTGCTACTAAATTAGCAGATGACTTGATCAAAGTACGTATGGGTGGAGAGCGGGTATTGGCTGATATCAATAAGACTACAAATATCCTGCATTTTGTCAGCGAGATTGCCGCCAATTCCAATTTATTAGGGCTTAATGCGGCAATTGAGGCGGCAAGGGCTGGCGAGCATGGCCGGGGATTTGCTGTTGTTGCCGAGGAAATTCGCAAGATGGCTGTCAATAGCAGCAATTCAGTAAAAGATATTGCAGATATTCTGAAAACGATCCAGCATGATACTGGCTATGTTATTGATACATTAGCAAAAACAGCCGAGTTGGGCAGCCTGCAAGCGGCAGCAACCAGTGAGATTTCAGTTTCAATGCAACAACTGGCCTCAACTGCCGGTGATGTACAAAGGGTTGCCGAGACTGTATAGGAGTGCTTCATAATTTTAGCTGGCAGTAAAAATAATATAAATTTTTTTTAGGAGTGATTTTCATGGCTGATGTAATGACAGCAGAAGAAAGAATGGTGGCAACTATTAATCTTGAACCGGTGGACCGGGTGGTTTGTGCGCCCATTATCGAACAATATGCCGGGCAATTTGCCGGGATGACTAACAAGGAATTTCTGTGGGACTGGGATAAGGCACAGGACGCCATGCAAAAAGTCTGGGAGGCTTTCCCCATTTGGGACAGTAATGCATATATGCTTCACGGGCGTATTGGACCTGTGGCTACTAAATGCGGCCCGGGCCAGTTTAAGATGCCTGGCAAGGAACTGGAAGATAATGCTCAGTATCAGATTCATGAATTTGAAGCGATGAAGCGCGAGGACTATCCTATTATTAAGGAAAAAGGATGGCCGGAATTCCGGATGATATTCCTGGAGCGGGCTCATCAGGTTAGCCGGGAAGAAGTGGTAAAAGGTATGCAGGAAATGACCCGGCTGCGCCAGGACGAGATTGACCGTTCACTTGCCCGTGGACAAAGTCTGACCTGGGGCGCTATTATGGGTACCATTCCATTTGATGCGCTGTCCATTGTCCGTTCTATGGACCGGTTTTATAAGGATATGTTCCAGATTGGCGATCAGGTTGAAGAGTTGTTATGGATTATCAATGATGCCGTTATTGCCGGTAGTGAAGCAGCCGTAAAGGCAACCGGCGTTAACCGGGTATTCGTTGGCGGGGTCAGAGGATCAGGACAATTCATTGGTAAAAAACATTTTGAACGGTTTGTCTGGCCGCAGCTTAAAACGATGGTAGACCGGTTGGTCGAAAAAAATATTGTCCCTATTCTGCATTTTGATGCTGACTGGACGAAAAACCTGGAGTATTTCCTGGATTTGCCGAAAGGTAAATTTGTGCTCGAACTGGATAGTGCTACCGACATTTTTAAGGCACATGAGATTTTGAAAGGCCATTGCTCCATAAAAGGGGATGTAGGTGCGGCATTGTTTACTGTGGCCTCCCCCAGTGAATTAGATGATTACGCTAAAAAGCTGATCACTACATTCCGCAATGGTGAAGGGTTAATGTACTCATCCGGGTGCAATTTGCCAATGAATGCAAGGCACGAGAATGTCAAAGCCTTCTTTGATGCTGTTGAGAAATACGGAAGATATAATTAATTTATACATCCCGCAGTAAAGAAGTTTGCAGGCGCAGGCGGGTGGTGTGTTATAACGCTCCACCGCTGGCGCTTGACTTCTGTGTTGCACACAACTCTAGATATACAAGGAAGAATATTGCGAATAATCAAAATTGATAGATTAGCAGGACGTTGTTGGTTTATGTCGAATAATGTAACAACGATAAAAATCAGAGAGGGTGATGTTATTGCCGCGTAAACCCAAGCAAGCGGGGCGAAATTATCAACTTGCCAAACAGAATTTGGATCAGATTTTTGATATGCTGCCTGATCCAATATTTGTAACCGACCGACACGGCAATGTGCTGCTTTCCAATTCTACCACTGCATTGACACTCGACATATCCTTGGATCAGCTTTTGAAATCTAATGTGCGTGATCTTGTGACCAATGGCTATTATACCAAATCATATGCCCTGGAAGCGGCAGAAAAGAAGAGTGTAGTTTCAGGTGAGCTCATTACCAAACTCAACATCAGGCAGTTATCAACAAGTACACCGATCATAGATGAGGACGGAAATGTTATTCTGGTCCTAACAACCGGTAAAGCGATGGATCCTGGAAGTATGTGCAGCAGTCCGGAAAAACGTGAACTGATTAATCGCCGCAAGCGAGAGGTTGAATATCTGCGCAGTTATGTACTGGACCGGGATACTGTGGTCGCTGAAAGCAAGTCTATGCGACAACTGCTGCTGCAGGCCCATACGGTTGCCCAGACAGATAGTACTGTTGTTCTGTATGGCGAGACAGGTACCGGCAAGGAAATCCTGGCTAAATACCTGCACCGTCACAGTAAGCGGGCCGGTGAGGCGTTTATAGCCGTCAATTGTGCGACATTCCCTGAGCATCTTGTTGAATCAGAACTATTTGGTTATGAAAAAGGGGCTTTCACCGGGGCAAGTGCTGACGGAAAAATAGGCTTATTCGAAGCTGCCCATCGAGGCACACTGTTTCTGGATGAGATTGCAGAAATGCCATTGTTTCTGCAATCGAAACTTCTACGGGTTTTGGAGACTTACGAGGTACGGCGTCTGGGGAGCCATATTGACCGGAAACTGGATTTCAGATTGATCGCTGCCACTCATAAGGATCTCCAGAAGATGACCTATGATGGGACTTTTCGAACTGACTTATTTTATCGTCTTAGTGTTATACCACTTCATATACCGCCACTTAGGGACAGGCCTGAAGATATCGTGGCTTTATCTTTTAAATTTTTTGAAGATTTCAAGAAAAAATATGGACCGGAAATTCAATTGACTCCTGACACATTGGGATCATTTCAGAAATATAACTGGCCGGGTAATGTGCGGGAATTAAGAAATGTTGTAGAACGATTGGTAATTAGCAGTTTGCAAAACTATCCCTCTGAACAGCTTGTTCTTGATAACCAGGTTCATGGACTCGATTCTCAATATGATTCTTTCCGGTTAGCTGGACTTAACGGGACGTTGAAACAAGTGACGAGAGCTTTGGAAGAACGCTATATCTATCAAGTGCTAAATGAATGTGGGGGCCGGATGGGAGAGGCAGCAGACCGGTTAGGGATTTACCGTACTGTTCTTTACCGTAAATTAAAGGCATTTGAGAAAGAAAGAAATGCAACAAAATAACAGAAAAAAACTGGGTGTACTGTTTCAGGTACATTCAGTTTTTTATTTATGTATCAGAATTTATAAGTTTTGAGAGGTTGAAAGTCCTTATAAAACAAGGGGAGCCAAGGTCAATGCCCGGCTTGAGCAAGGAGACGGCGACCCCGCAACCCTGCAACCCCCCGGCCTTTGCCGGAAAAAGCGTTCCGCAGGAGAAAAGCCGGGCGGTATTCCGTTTGGGGTAATGCCAAAAGTAAAACCATTCTCTTGTATTCGCGGATTATTTGATATGTGCAAAGCCAAAAGACTGCGTTAGCGGTTTTTCTTACAGCTTTATATGTAGTCCCTACCGAAGTTTGTAATTACAGGTGGGTTAGACGGTTGCTTAGATGTACCTGATTAGGTACATCTAATTTTTTAAAATGTTAGAATTGTTGCAAAAAAGGTACTTAAATATAATGTGCTAGTTGTAGCGATGCGGAAGATTCGTTGATTCTGCAGGGAAGCCAGGCAAAGTTTATTGTTGGCATAGAAATTGCTTATATATAAATACGAATTACTTGCAAGAAAAGAAAGGGGAGATTTAGAGTGTCAAAAATTATTACCGCCGATCAGGCTGCGGCTTTGATTCAAGATGGCGTGACTGTGGCTGCCACCGGGTTTGGCCTTGCTGCCTGGGCTGAAGAAGTTGCGCAGGCTATTGAAAAGAGATTTGTGGAAACAGGTCATCCCCGGAATATAACGCTAACCCATGCTTCAGCAATCGGTGACTGGAAAGAGCGGGGGACAACCCGGCTGGGTAAAGAGGGGCTTGTTAAGCGATGGATTGGTGCTCATATTGGATCATCAGCAGGGATGTCAAAACTCCTGGCTGAGAATAAAATAGAGGCCTATTGCCTGCCACAAGGGGTTATTGTTCAACTGTTCCGGGAGATTGCGGCTAAAAGGCCAGGACTTATTACTAAAATCGGTTTGGGAACCTTTGTCGATCCTCGGGTTGATGGCGCTAAGATGAATTCTGCCACTACTGAAGATATTGTTAAAGTAGTTGAGTTTGAAGGCGAAGAGTGGCTCTTCTATAAGACCTTTCCCATTAACGTAGCAATCATCAGAGGTACTACTGTTGATGAACATGGTAACCTGACTATGGAAAAAGAGGGAGTTCTTATGGAAGCGCTTCCCTTAGCCCAGGCAACGAAAAACTCCGGCGGTATTGTTATTGTACAGGCCGAATATCTGGCAAAGGCCGGTTCCTTACATCCTAAGCAAGTGAAAGTTCCCGGCATTCTTGTTGACCACATCGTGGTGGCAACCAAGCAGGAGTCTT
This sequence comes from Sporomusa sp., assembly GCA_029256645.1. The sequence continues at coordinate 8,115 of JAQSXM010000020.1, forward strand.
GCTGGCAGACCGAGGGCCTGTATTTTAGTCCAGCGTTTGCCGGTGACATTAAAGTTCCGCTAAACAGCATTCCCGAGCTGCCTATGGATGAACGGAAGATTATTGCCCGTCGCGCTGCTATGGAATTAGCCCCTAATACTATCGTCAACTTAGGTGTCGGTATTCCCAGTGATGTTGCAGCGATAGCCGCTGAGGAGAAAGTAACAGATTTATTGACATTAACTACAGAAGCTGGCGGCATCGGGGGCGTTCCAGCCAGTCTGCCTCATTTTGGTCAATCTTATAACGGTGAGGCCGTGGTCGAGCACCACTCCCAATTTGATTATTATGACGGCGGCGGCATCGATGTGGCTTTTCTGGGACTGGCTCAAACCGATAAAGACGGTAACGTAAATGTAAGTAAATTTAAAGGCCGTCCTATGGGGTGCGGCGGCTTTATCAATATTACCCAGAGTTCTAAAAAAGTAGTTTATTGTGGTTCTTTTACCGCTGGCGGACTGGAAGTTACGGCCCAGGACGGCAAGCTTGTCATTGGTAAAGAAGGTAAAAGTATGAAATTCATCAATACTGTTGAACAGATTACCTTTAGCGGCAAATATGCACAACAGGTTAAACAGCCGGTAGTATATGTTACCGAACGTGCTGTATTTGTTTTAGAGAATGGGCAAATGACCCTGACTGAGATTGCTCCTGGTATTGACCTGGAAAAAGATGTCCTGGCGCTTATGGATTTTAAACCTGTCATTTCCCCTGCGTTGAAAACCATGCCCAGTGAGATTTTCCAGCCTAAGTGGGGGCAGCTCAGGCAGATTGTCGAAGCTAAAACGAAAGGATGATAAACCATGGTTGATATGACGCTTACCCCTCTGCAGCAGAAGGTGCAAGAATTGGCAAAGGCATTTACGGCTGAACATATCATTCCCGTAGCCGAGGAATGGGATGCGAAAGGTGAATTTCATGAATTCATCCTGGAAGAGGTTAAAAAGGCCGGGTTAAATTGTATGGCAGTGCCGACAGAGTATGGCGGCCCTGGTTACGATGCTGTTACTCAATCGGTCGTCGTTGAAGAATGGGGTTATGGTTGTGCTGCATTTGCAACTACTCTTGGCGGCAACGGGCTGAGTTCTTATCCTCTGGCTATTGCCGGCACAGAAGAGCAAAAGCAATTGTACTATGGACGGCTGGTTGCCGGCGGTATGGGTGGCTTTGCCCTTACCGAACCGGGTGCCGGTTCGGATGCAGGCGCTTGCGCTACTACTGCTAAATTAGATGGTGATGAGTGGGTACTTAACGGGACCAAATGCTTTGCCACGACTTGTGGCTATGCGAACATCATGGTTATATTTGCATCTACCGATCTTAGCAAAGGGGTTAAGGGCCTAAGTGCGTTCATCGTGGAAAAAGAGCGCGAGGGTGTTATCGTCGGTGCAGTGGAGCATAAAATGGGTATTCGCAGCTCCAATACGGTGGAGCTTATTTTGAAAAACGTGAGAATTCCCCAAAATCACCTGCTGGGTAAAGAAGGCGAAGGCATGAAAATTGCCATGAAAACGCTTGATATGGCCAGACCTATCGTAGCTTCGATGGGGGTAGGCATCGCCCGCCGGGCTCTTGAGGCAGCGATTAAATATGCCAAAGAATACCTGGATGTGAATGGCAAGCCTATCGGTACCCATCAGGCTGTGGCATTTAAATTGGCTGATATGGCAACCCAGGTGGAAGCAGCCAGACAGTTAGTCCGTAATGCCCTCCGCCTGAAAGACGCTGGTGTACCTTACACCAAGGAAGCTGCTATGGCTAAGACCTATGCCACCGATACTGCGATGCGGGTGACCGCAGATGCAGTAGAACTGATGGGATATTACGGTTACTCTCAGGATTCCTTCGTGGAAAAGCTTATGCGTGATGCCAAGGTCACCCAAATTTACGAAGGCACTAATCAGGTTCAACGGATTGTCATATCCGGGCTGTTGCTTAACTCGTAAGTAAGCTGCGGCAAAGAGAATAGGAGGGGTACGCATGAGTTACGCATTAACAGAAGAGCAACAACTGATTCAGCAAAATGCCCGGGAATTTGCTCAAGAATACATAGAACCGGCTGCGGCCGGAATAGACAATACGAGCCTATTTCCGGAAGAAATAGTTCAAAAGATGGCTGAACACGATTTTCTCGGGATATTTATGCCGGGAGAATATGGTGGTGCTGAGGCCGGATATCTCAGCTATGCGTTAATTGTCGAAGAATTGTCACGTGTAAGCGGTGCTGTCGCGGCTATCCTTATTAATCACGCGTCCCTGGCAGCCTATGCGATTAACCAGTGGGGTTCGGCTGAACAGAAACAGAACTATCTACCCTTTTTGTGCAATGGTCAGAAGCTGGGCGCTTTTGCTCTTACTGAGCCTGGCGCTGCTCCGGGGGCAGGCGCGCATAAGGTTGTGGCAGTTAAAGACAGTGATGGCTATGTACTAAATGGACGTAAGTGCTATGTTGCCAACGGTGGTGTGGCAGGTGTGTATATTGTATTTGCGCTAACCAATCCCGAGGCTGGAGCCAAAGGGATGAGCGCTTTTGTTGTTGATAGTAAAACTGCCGGACTATCGGTAGCCCGGACTATCGAAAAAATGGGCTTGCGTGGTTGTCCGTCCGCTGAATTAATATTTGAGAATGTAAGAATCCCGGAATCCAGCCTGCTGGGAATTGAAGGCGCAGGCCTGGCTATTGCCTCAGCTGCACAAGCTGTTGCCAGTGTGGCTGAAGCCGCTATGGTGGTTGGTATTGCACAGGCTGCGATGGTAGATGCTGTGAAATATGGCAAACAAAGAATCCAGTTCCGCCGCCCTATTGCCAGCTTCCCAGCCATCCAAACGATGTTGGCAGACATGGCTACTAACATTCACTTAGCCCGGCTGGCAGTGTATGATGCTGCCACGCTGATTGAAAGTGGAGAATCGTTTGCAAATGAAGCCGCGATGGTGAAGCTATTTGCCGCCCGTATCGGCCAAAACGCATTGATTGATGTTATTCAGATTGAGGGTGGCTATGGATATAGCCAGGAAATGGTTGCTTCCCGGCTTTATCGCGATGTTAAGGGAGCGATTATTAAGGGCAGCTCGGCCGACTTTCCTGAAAAAACAATAGCAGACGCATTGTTGGCCTAATTTCAAATACGATACTTTACTATATTAACAACGCTTCACCGCTGGCGCCTGATTTAACGCGTTGTATGTAATTTGAACCGGAGAGGGTTGTTTCACCCTCTCCACAAAGAGAAAGGGGAAAACCATGCAAAAGCTTCTTGTCTGCTACAAGTGGGTACTAGACGAACAAGACATTAAAATTACCGGCGATTTGTCCCTTGATACCAGCCGGGCTAAATACAAAATCAGCGATTATGACAAAAACGCAATAGAAGCAGGAGCACTCCTGGCTGAACAGCACGGCGTCAGTGTTGAAGCCCTCACTTTTGGCACCGCTGCGGCCAAACAATCCTTGAAAGACGCCCTGTCCCGGGGACTGGACAAGGTGTACTGGATTGGCGATGCAGTGGCAGAACAGGCAGATGCTTTTGTGACTGCCAACGTATTGGCCGCTGCTATCAAAAAAGCCGGGCAGTTTGATCTGATCCTGTGCGGGGAAGGCAGCGCCGACTCCTATAGCCAGCAGACGGCTCCCCGCCTGGCAGCTCTACTTGGCATTCCTGCCATCACCTTTGTGCAGCAGCTTACCGTTACTGACGGCCAGGTAACCGCTACCCGCAAACTGGGCGATTGTACAGAGGAAGTAACCGTCACCGGTCCGGCCGTAATCAGTGTTTTACCGGAAATCAACAAACCACGGATACCTGGCTTAAAGCAGGTTATGGGTGCTGCCAAAAAACCTTCCGAAGAATTGGCAGTAGCTGATTTAGGTCTTGCCGCTGAAGCGTTGGCGCCTAAGGTGCGCAGCTTGTCGGTGAAAGGCTATGTCATGGACCGGAAAAAAGTCATCTTTAAAGAGGCTGATCAGGCCGATAATGTTGCCAAGTTAGTTGCCAGCCTTGCCCAAGCGGGCCTGTGCTAGAGGAAAGGGGTAAAGAACATGCCAGGAATTTGGATCTATTCAGAAGATAGCGCAGTGGCCAGACAACTCTTGACCGCTGGTCTCGAACTCAAACAGGCTATGCATCAGGCTGTTGCCGTACTGACGCTAAGCAGTGAAGACGCACCGGCTTTTATTGCCGCCGGCGCTGACAAAGTATATGTAGTAAAAGGCAACAATCCGTGGCCTGAGAGCTATGCCAAGGCTGTAGCCGACATCGTAGTCAAAGAGGAAGCGCAGGTTGTGTTGGTTGGCGGAACCCTGCGGGGCAAAGATCTGGCTGCCACAGTAGCTGCCACCCTGAAGGCTGGTCTTGTTACCGATGCTTTGAGCATTAGTTATGTTAACGATGCCATTGAAACCACCCGTTTAGTCTATGGTGGTTTGGCTGTGCGTACTGAATCGGTAGTACTGCCGGCACTTGTTACCATACCAGCCCGGACCTTCCCTGAAGCAACCGCACAGGGCGTTGGTCCAGGCGAAGTGGTGACTGTCGAAACAGCCAATGCTGACGCGCGGGTCGCAATCACTAACGTTTGCCCCATTGTTCGCCATGGCGCAGATATTGCAGCCGCTGACCGTGTGGTTTGCGTTGGTCGTGGTTTAAACAAAAAAGAAGATCTGGCACTGGTCGAAGCGCTGGCCGCGGCTGTCGGGGCTGAAATCGGCTGCACTCGTGGTATTTCCGAAGATTATCACTGGCTGCCTAATGATCGCTATATTGGAATTTCCGGTCAGAAGGTCAAGCCCGAACTCTATATCGGTATGGGAATCTCCGGTCAGGTACAACATGTGGTGGGGGTTAGGGATTCCAAGGTGATTGTTGCCATTGATACCAATGAAAAGGCCCCAATTTTTGAAGCAGCTGATTATGGCATAGTAGGAGATCTCTACGAAGTAGTGCCCTTACTGACCAAAGCACTGCAAAAATAGCTAGTAATGTCGTTTACCATAGGGGGATTTATACCATGTCAGCTGATGAAAAATTTGACGCCATAATTATCGGCGCCGGTCCGGCCGGCGCTGCCTGCGCCTACGTGTTAGCCAAAGCCGGTAAAAGTGTTCTATTGGTAGAGCGGGGTGTAAGTGCAGGCAGTAAAAACGTCACAGGCGGACGTCTGTATACGTATGCACTGGAGTTGGTCGAGCCCGGTCTGTATCAGCAGGCTCCACTGGAACGAAAAGTAGTCAGGGAGCAAATTATGATGCTTGGACAAAACAGTGCAGTCACCATGGATTATGCCGACTACAGCTTCGGGGAAGGGGTTCCCCAGTCCTACTCAGTACTGAGGGCTCCCTTTGATGAATGGTTTGCTGCCCAGGCCGAAACCCAGGGCGCCATGCTGGCTCCCGGAATTGTCGTAGATGAACTCATTGAAGCCGATGGCAAGATTGTCGGTATTAAAGCCGGTGACGATGAAATCTACGCAACAGTAGTCATCGCGGCCGACGGAGTTAATTCCTTCATCGCTCAGAAGGCCGGATTACGAGACGACATTACCGCTCATAACGTCGGAGTGGGGGCTAAAGAAATTATCGAGCTGCCGGAAAAGATCATTGAGGACCGGTTTAACCTGCAGGCAGGCGAAGGGGCAGCCCGGGTGCTGATTGGCTGTTCCGGTGGTGTGCTCGGTGGTGGCTTTCTCTATACAAACAAAGGAAGTATTTCTTTGGGGGTGGTGCTAAACCCGGAAGATCTGGCCAGGCGAGGCAAAAAAATTCATGAGATTGTTCAGGACTTAAAAATGCATCCCGCAATCTATCCGTTGGTCAAAGATGGGACAACCACAGAATATGGAGCCCATCTTGTTCCGGAAGTCGGTTATCATGCTATGCCGAAGAAACTCTACCGGGATGGGTTAGTGCTGGTAGGTGACGCTGCCGGTATGGTGGTGAATAGCGGTACTGTTCTCCGGGGGATTGATCTGGCCATCGTCAGCGGGGTAGCCGCGGCGCGGGCAATCTTAAAGAACGCTGAAGAGAGTAATGTTGGACCAGCTTATCTACAAGAGCTGGAAAACCTCTCGCTCCTGGCTACCATGAAGCTTTATGCTAACTTCCATGAACTGATGAGTAACCCGCGGATGATATCTGTATATCCGGCCATGGCCAATGACATGATGAAAACATTGTTTGCTGTGGACGGTAAGCTGCCGGAGCGCATGGACAAGGCCATGTTGAAGGTGTTGAAAAGGCATGTAACATTCGGCCAGCTCATTGCTGACGGTTGGAAGGGGTTTAAAGCCATATGACTGTAAAAAAGCTTTCACCTGAAGAGCTTCTGGGATTGAACAAATTTGCTGTAGATGAAGAAGAAGCGCATATTGTCCTGGATAAGACTATTTGTGCCAAGTGCCAGGAAAAGCCCTGTCTTGTTGTCTGCCCGGCAGTGCTCTATACCTTAAAAGATGGCGACATGAATTTTGATTATGCAGGGTGTTTAGAATGCGGTACTTGCCGGATTGTGTGCAAAGACAAGGGCATTATTAAGTGGACCTATCCGCGGGGTACCTTTGGTGTTGCTTTCCGCTGCGGTTAATGCAATCTAAAAAAGCAGTGTTATGTATCTAGCAAAATCTTGCTGGATACATAACGGCGAAATTGACAGAAACATAAGAAAATACTGGCAATAAATTCAGAATTAATTGTGAGGGGATTAAAAAATGGAAAACAAGCAACCGTTCTATGGCTGGAAACTGGTAGGGGCGTTGTGGTTTTTGTATCTTCTTAACATGGGTTTCCCCCTGTATGGTGGTGCAGTTATTAATACATATATGCTAAAAGAGATTACCATGGAGCGCAGTGTTTATGGTTTGGGCTTTACATTATTGAACTTTTTCGTAGGTGTTCCGTCTATTTTGGTTGCTGCGGCCATCGGCAAATGGGGCATTCGCTCAACCTTCGGCATTGGATCGGCTCTGATTTTGATAGGAACCTTGTGGATGGCCTTTGTTGCCTCCCAGCCCTGGCATTACCTTGTGGGGTTTGGCGTGATCATTGGTTCAGGGATTGGTTTTGGTACCATTGTACCGCTATCTACGGCAGTAACCCGCTGGTTTAAACAATATCGTGGACGGGCTATGGCCATTACCCTAACTGCTTCAGGTTTTGCCGGTTTTCTGGGAGCGCCGCTTATGAATAAGGTGCTTGCCGCTAATGGTGGTGACTGGCGTCAGGCTTGGCTGATGGTTGCCGGCATTGCAATTGTGGCAGCAATAGTTGCCTTTTTGACAGTAAAAGAAAGACCCGAGGATTTGGGCCAGCTTGTTGATGGTATCGAGGAATACGCAAGTGGCCAAGGTGGCCAGGCTAATTCGCTGGCGACCAAGTTTAGCTGGACTCCCAGTGAAGCATATGGTACACGTGCTTTCTGGATGATCGTTGTTGGTTCTTTTGCCTGCCAGTTTCCATTCTTCTTTTTTACCGCTCACTGGATCCTGCACTTAAGGGGCCTAGGTATTAACCCGGCTGATGCCGCGTGGGCGATGGGGCTCTTCACGATGGGCGGTATTGGCGGACGGCTGATTGGCGGTTGGCTAATGGACAAAATGCCAGCCCGGTTTGCCTTCATGATGGGTATTTGCTGCTACTTTGTAGGTTCTTTCCTGGCTATTAATGTTACGGCCGGTTCGCTGATGGTCGCTTTTGCCGCTGCCATTCTCTACGGCGCCGGTTTTGGCTGGACATTTGTCTGCTTAAACACCATGGTAGGCAACTTCTTTGGCCCGGTAGCCTTTCCCAAAGTAAATGGGATGATGCTGCTTTTATCCGCGCTTGCGTGCTCGCCGGCCGGGATGGTTGGCGGTAAACTATTTGATATGTTTAAAAGCTATACCCCTGCTTTTTACTTAAATGTCGCTATCTGCATAGTGGGAATATCTGCCCTGTTTTTTGCCACCATGCCGCAGAAAAAAACTACTGATTCAACAATCAAAGCATAACAGCAAACAAATCCAGATGTAAAAGCAATTAAATAAAAAAAGGTGGGCGATAATTATGAAAAAAATGCAAAAAACAAAAAAATGGCTGGCAATTGTACCGCTGGCGCTGCTGTCGATTACTATGGCTGGAACC
>JAQSXM010000021.1 GCA_029256645.1 Sporomusa sp.
GATGATTATGATTATGACCATGACTGCGACGACGATTATGATGATGACTGTGATGATGATTATGATGACTGCGATGAGTGCGATTGCGACGACTGCCATCATAAGCATAAGAAACACAAAAAACATAAGTGTAAGCCGGACTGCGACTGTGACCACGGCCACGGCCACGGTCATGACCACGATCATGACTGCGACCATGACTACCATTGCAAACCACACAAAAGACCGCGTCGTTGCACCCGCAGGTTTGACGTAGCGGTCGTACTGAGAATTACTGTAAAAGTAATGGCAGACCGGGAAGTTCTCTTATATCAGGGAACTCCGGGACTGCCGTATAAGCCCAAAGGATAAGAAATCAATCTGACCTCAGTAAAAAAGCACTATGTGAGGCTCGTAGAGCTCAGATAGTGCTTTTTTTATAGCGAGGAGACGGTGCCCCCGTAACCCCGGTAACCCCGGGCCTTTGCCGGAAAAAGCGTTCCGCAGGAGAAAAGCCGGGCGGTATTCCGTTAAGAAATCCGTACTGTTTGAGCGCAGCGAGTTTAGGGATTTTAGGAATATTGTCCGGCTTTTCAGCTTTTGGAGGCTTCGGGCCTAGACTTTTTGTTACTTTCGGGGCAATGCCAAAAGTAAAACCATTCCCTTGTTTTTACGGATTATTTGATATCTGCAAAGCCAAAGGACCGCACCAGCGGTTTTTCTTATAAGTCTGGGAGCCCAACAATTACCCGAATAATGCACAGTCGAAAACGGTTATATTATTATAGGCCGTTAGGAGGGGTTCAATGTCCGGTGTTCCCACAGATGCGCAATTGGCGCAATTGACCCATGAGTTAACTCAGGCACGTATTGAACATTGGTTAATCCATGATCTTTTTACCTGGCAATGGTGGTTTTTATTAGCATTACTTATTATACCGTGGATCATTTTTTACTACATTGCTGACCGGAAGAAACTTCCCCAACTCTGGTTATACGGGCTATTTATGCATATGGTGATTATTAAGCTTGATTCAATAGGCTTTGAAACCGGACACTGGATATATCCATACAAATTAGTCCCATTCTCTTCCTTTGTCGCGTATATTGACTCCAGCCCGCTGCCGGTGATCTATATGCTGGAGTATCAGTACTTTCCCCGCTGGCAGGATTTTATCAAGATCAGTGTATTGACAGCTGGCGTATTTGCATTTGTCTGCGAGCCTGTCCTTGAGGTTATGGGGTTGTATGTTCCCTTGAAATGGTATCACATCTATGGATTTCCCATCTATATCGCTATGCCGTGTGTGATGAAACTGGTAGTTGAGAAGATATTCCTTGCTGCAAGAAATAAACAGTAAAAGCCGGCCTCCTCAATGTTAGAGGGAGGGCCGGCTTTTACTGTTTAGTGCCGCTTTACCGTACAAGGGCACTGATATTTGTTACAATATCCTGGAACTTGTTACCATTGATCGTGAAGTTTTCAGCAAAGTCCTGCGGGGATGAATATTCAAGTCCGGTATCAGCGGCGTTATAGCCTGTTACCGTTAATTTATTGTCATAGTAAGTGAGAACAAATTTTTGTCCGTTATACTCAAAGATCATTTCCTCGTATGTATTGATATCTTCATAAAAGTCTTTTATGTTTTTATATTTATCAGGCAGAGACTGCTGGGCGCTGGTTTTTAATTTAATAACTACCAAGATAACGTGCCTCCCTGTAGCGTATTTTCTTTATTATACCATATTATATACAACGCGTTAAAGCTTTGCAGGCGGGTGGTGTGTTAATGCTATTGCTTTCTATGGAATTATTACCCATTAATGATATACAATAAGTAAATAGACAACTTGGTTTTAATTTATCTCTCACATAAAATAATACGGCTGGTTAATTACGAACGCGCTTTAAGTATTGATTAAATTGAGGAACAGTAAAGTCTACTTCGCCATATCCCGGCGCATAGATAAAGCCTTTGTAAATCAATTGTCCCCTAAGCGGTGAAATGCTATTGACACTGGTATTCATTTTGGTTGCTATTTGGGCAATTGTACAGGGCAAACTGCCACATTCTACCATAGCGTGCATAAATTCTTTTTCTTTAGGTGTTGCCCGGTCGTAACGAACCTTGTAAAAACTGTCATCCAGACTTTTCTCGAAGGAGGGATACGCTTCCCGTACTGAGGTAATATCAATAATATTACTCTTGATAAAGGCCCACACCTGTTTACCATATTCCTGGAGAAAATAGGGATAGCCTTCCGTAATCCTCAGGATTTCATCAATCGCCTCAGCTGTGAAGGTTACACCTATTTTCTTTGCCGGTTCCACCAATGCCAGTCTGGCGGCCTCTGCTTCTAACGAACCTATCGAAATAAAGCCAAACAATCTTTCGGCATAGGACTTAATATCACCGGCAATCTTTGTCACTTTAGGCAACCCTGCCGCAAATAAGGTAACCGGCAGACCTTTTTGATTAGCTCGATGTAAGGCAGTAATCAATGCCTCAAATTCATCATCTTTTAAATACTGAATTTCATCGATAAATAAACATACAGAGCTGCCGCAATTTTTCGCAAGCGTACCCATCGACACAAATAATTCGGTCAAATCATTGGCAAAGTTCCCGGTATCTGATACGCCTACCGCTGCGACTATATCGTCCTTTACACCAATACTGATCTCGCCACCCGGAGAGTAGGTAAGCTGAAACGCTTTCAGCACAGACATTGCTTTTTGCCAATAGCCCTCAGCCTTCGCTCTAACACTCATTTGCCTGATTAACTTCTGGATATGCAGAGAAATCGAGATTTTGAATGAAGAACGCTCAGATACCTCGATGTGCTCATACAGGACATTATATTCATCGGCGATCTCTTCGATTTTATTTAATAAGACTGTTTTTCCAACCCCGCGCAAGCCATAGTAAATAATCGAACGTGCCGGAAATCCATGCGCAACATAAGCAATAATTTCTTTTGCCTGCTCAATAGTATCATCACGACCGGCTAAATAATTGGGTACTAATCCGGCCCCGGGCGTATACGGATTTATTATCATTACAATCACCTTCTTATAATGATTATTACCGCAATTATATCCTTATATTCGCAGAATATCAACAATACCGTCAGAATTTACCTATATCTTAGGCTTGAATACTTGTTATTACTTCTTATATGCGTGCCTGTCACAGGCTGAAATTAATCATCTTCGGTTAAAGGAGTGTAATTATATGATATTTAGGCAGTTAAACCCTCATTCTTGCCGTACGTATCTTATCGGTGAGGAGAATGATCAACGGGTAATTATCGTGGATCCGGTCATTGATCATTTTAGCGACTACCTTGCTTTACTAAAAGAGGAGGGGTTAACACTTACCCATGTGATTGATACCCATATCCATGCAGACCATATCTCTGCCGGCTCCGCATTAAAAGATGCCACCGGATGTGAATATGTTATGCACGAAGCTGCGCCGCCCCAGTGTGTCAGTATGTGTGTACAGGATGGAGATGTCTTGCACTTCAACACCTTGGAACTCAAAGTGCTGCACACACCCGGACATACACAGGATTCGATCAGTTTGATCGTGGGTGCCAACCTGCTAACCGGAGATTTCCTGTTTCTGGATGATGCCGGTGCAGGCAGGGATGATCTTCCGGGCGGTAATCCGGCCGACCACTGGGAGAGCCTGAACAAGCTCACTGATCTGCCGGATCAGCTGATGATCTATCCGGCTCACGAATACAGAAACCGGCAGCCGGCTACGCTTGGCAGGCAGCGTCAGAGCAATCCCCACCTGCAAAAGCGCAGCAAAGAGGAATTTATCAAATACCTTGAGGATTTGCGGCTTGGCCCGGCCGATTGGATGAGAGATGTCCTTAAGGCTAATTACGCCTGTGCCAAAGACCCGGGTGCAGCCTGGATTCCCCTGGATACCCCGGCCTGTGAGATCAAGGGAACAATGGACAAGGGTGTAAACGAGATAGCGGTCCAGTACATTGAGGCCGAGGAATTACGTACCTGGCTTCAAACCAATCGATCGGAGGTTCTGCTCATTGATGTAAGGGAAAAAGCTGAGCTGACTGGGCCGCTTGGACAGATGACAGGTATACTGCATATCCCGATCGGCCAGTTGACAGGCAGCCTTACCGGGCTTCAAGAACATAAACATAAAAAGATTGTGGTAGTATGCCGCTCAGGCGCCAGGGCGACTACCGGTGCGCAGATCTTGCTAAAAGCGGGCTTTGCCAGCGTATATGTCCTCAAAGGCGGGATGATTTCCTGGAACCAGGCTAGTGAAGGGTTGTTACAGCATAAACAGCAATAATCATAACGATCTCCAAACAGGCAATGGGGCGCAGGGTCTTTAAAAAATCGGCTTTAAAGTAATCCAGCGTTACCAATAAGCAGAGATGGGCTGGCGACAGCATCTGTCCGGCTGTTCCCAGCGTAAAGCAAATCATGGCCAAAGTAATATCGCCAGGAGATAAAACAGCGATAAAGGGAAAGGTTATCGCAACAAAGCCCTGGGAGGTACCTGTTAGAATCCCGGATATAAAGGCTATTACGCCAATTACGATAGCATTGGATATCGCGAGATTATTGAGCAGTACTGCAATATCTTCAATAGCGCCGGTCTGACGGAGAATGTTTTGAAAGAAAAGGATGGCAACTATGCCCCACAGCAGCTTGCGGTCCAGCGCGTGAGCCAGCATAGCGCGAATATCGGTCAGGTTTTGTCGTAAGATAAGTACCATTGCAGCAACAACCAGGCCCATAGAAATAGACGCTGCCAGTTTAAAGAAAACAACAAGAACAAAGTTAACAAGTATGGGGCCTGCCGCCAGTGTGACATAATAATAGCCGCGCCCGGTGTCATGAGTGGTATCGGCGGCTGCGGTTGTGCCCTGCTGCTTTTTTAAGGTGGATAAGAAAAACAGCCAGCCGATAATTGTCGCCAGTGCTGTAAGCCAGGCCATATTGGCGATAAGCGTACTAAGCGGGATACTGGAAAGCTGGCTGGCAAGGAGCATGCCGGTAAAAATTGGGTTAGTAAACTCCCAAATGTGGCGAAACCAGTAGTTAATCGCCGTTTTAGCCTCAGCGGTCAGCTGATAGGGTTTGCTGGCACTTTCTACTAAGGGTGCCGAGAAGATTGCACCACCCAAAGAGGGTAAAAAGCCAAGAAAAGCCGGCATTAAAGCCAACAGGCTGCGCTCGCTGCGCAGCATTCTGCGGGCAGTTGCCATCAGCCCGTCAACAATACCGCCGTTGCGCAGCTGGTATTCAAGGCACATAACAAAATATAAGGCGAACACGATCTCCCAGGTACTAGGGCTATTCAGCGTCGTTATTACTGCCGATTGCAGCTGCAACAGGTTAAAACCAGACAGTATCCATAAAACGCCTGCACCGGTCAGCATAGCGTTGCCCATTTTTACTTTGCGATTCAGCAAGATTACAATAATAGCAAGCGTGATCAGAATTTTTAATATGGCAAGCATGTATGGCAGCAACTCCTGTATTTTTTAATAGGATCCTCTGATGTATTCCTAACTGAAGGACGCGATACCTGCTACTGAGTATCGGTATAACCATTATATATAACAGGGAACGGGATATTCAGCCAGCTTCTGGCGTTGAATATCCCGTTTTACTTAGGCGCGGCTACTTCTTTGGTTTGCCATGTTTCAGTGCTAACGCTATATCAGCATTTATCTCCAGTAGTTGTTGAACCGCTTCCGGTTCAATACCATAGGCCTCGGCAGTGGCAATTACTTTCTCCCATGATTTATCAATCGTTATCTGGTAGTTGCCAATAGCCTCGTGTAACAAAACTGACTTTGACGAACTAGCGGCTTTATCAAGCTTATGACCCACAAGCCAATCAATACTTACCTGGAAATAGGAAGCGATGCGGCTCAGTGTTGCTATATCGGGTTCCCGGCGGTCAACCTCCCAGGAGGCTAAGGTTGATCGGTCTACTTTAAGTATGGCAGCTAATTCTTCTTGCGTTAGGTGAGTCCTCAATTGCTTGATTCTTGTACCCAGGGTTTTCATAAGCCCACACTCCTTACTACTACCATAACGCGCTTATGTCCCAGGTTCAATTATTGTGTCCATAAGACATTTACTGGAAAGGGATTTTAAAAAAATTGCCGAATTAAGTGTCTTAAAGACACTGGAGAGAAGAAGTGTTGTGCATAGGGGGGGTGTTTTCGGTGGATAGTATGTATCCAAAGGCAAACGATGTTGAAGCAGCCAGGATTTCACGTCGGGACTTAATTGGGCGGATTGCTATTGGGGTAGCCCATGAAATTAGAAATCCACTGACTGTGATCAAGGGATATTTGCAGCTTCAGGAGAAAAAGTCGGCCTATTGCTCAGGTGACTCGTTAGCAATTATCTTGCAGGAATTACATAAGATTGAGACGTTTGTAACAGATATTATATCATTGGCCCGCAATAAATCGAGTCAAAAGAGTCCTGAAAACATTAGTCACATCCTTGATAAGGTTTATCCGGCTATTCAGCAGGCGGCTGCCAGGAGTGGTATTGTGACAGAACTGCTGGTAAGCGAGGATGTACCGCTGGTGAACCTAAATGCCGAAGAGATTGAACAGCTGATCATGAACCTGGCCTACAACGGCATTGAGGCGATGCGGAAAAACGGCAGATTGACACTTGGTGCTGTCCCTGAAGCAAATGGTATAATTTTGTATGTTCAAGATGAAGGGAGAGGCATCCCACCGGAGCAAATAGAACAAATCTTCGATCCCTTTTACACCACCAAACCAGCAAACACCGGCCTGGGACTGGCGCTCAGCCTCAGTATTGTTGAAAGACATCAAGGCCAGATTGAGATCATATCAACGATTGGAACAGGGAGTATATTTAAAATTTGGTTTCCAGTATAAAATAAATTGCCGGGACTTGCGGGTAAGGGATACGGGCCTTTGTTGCTCGATCTTGTAAAATGTGGTAATATAAATTAACCAAAATACAAAGAGTTTGGACGGTGGACAGATGAATTATTTAATGTCTCGCATGGTTGCCGGCGCTTATGTAATAGCTGTTGAAGACACTTACACCTGGGACGTTACATCGTACACTAACTTATATGTATTGCAACGGAACGGGCAAATCATCTTAATTGATACAGGATTGAAGCAATATCAGCCGGCTATCGTGGCGGCCCTTGCTGAAATTGGTGTGACCCCTGATCAGGTTACCCATATTCTACTCACCCATGGGCACCATGATCATGTTGAGGGGGCCGGCCTATTTGGGCATGCCAAAAAATTTGTGCACCCTGCAGACCTGCCGTTCCTGGCAGCGCCGCTGGCGGCACAGCTTGTTGCTTATTCGCCATTGGCTGATGAATACAAGTTGTCGCCAGCTGGTATTGACGATTTGGAAATCATATTTGTCAATACACACTCGCCTGGTTCGGTTGCAATCTATGATCACATCTCCAGGGCATTGTTTGTTGGCGACTTTTTCTGTTACTTTGGCGAAGCTTTGCCGGCAGGCGAACTTGTCACTTATAGTGACTACGTCCGGCGGGGGTCTTGTCAATATGTTGCGGCGCAGGCTGCTGCCGGTGGTGCAGACTTTAAGCAGTTTATCGCAGGGTTAGGCAGACTGCGTGGTTACCAGCCTGATTTCTTTTGCACAGGTCACGGTGTTGTTTTACGTGATGATATTCAGGATTTTATTAACCAGCTGTGGCTGAGTGGAACCCAAAACCGGCGAGGATAATACTACGTTTAAAAAGGAGAGAAAACTGATGGATTTTAGATTCGCCCACAATAATATTAACGTACTAAACCTGGAAAAAAGCATGGCCTTCTACCAGGAGGCGCTGCAGTTAAAAGAAACACGGCGTATTGAGAAACCGGGCTTTACTATTGTTTATCTGGGCGATGGCCAGACACCGCACAAATTAGAGCTTACCTGGCTCAAAGACCGGCAGGAAGCCTATAAACTCGGCGAAAACGAGTTTCATCTGGCCTTTATAACCAGTGACTTTGAGAAAGCATACCAGCTCCATAAGGAGATGGGCTGTATTTGCTATGAAAATAAGGAAATGGGCATTTACTTTATTTCCGATCCGGACGGCTATTGGCTGGAGGTTCTCCCTGAGCGATTCTAAAGGATGAGATCTGTAGTAAGTTTAATCCTGTATAGAATAATAGAAAGCCGGAACCCTAGTTTTGATAGGGTTCCGGCTTTGCTTTAGCAGTGCTTAATATGCTTCGACAAATACTTCAAAGAAGCCTTTGGGGTGGATACAGGCCGGACAGAGTTCGGGTGCCTGGTCGCCTGTATGAATATAACCACAGTTGTTACATTTCCATTCAACTGAACAGTCTTTTTTGAGTACAGTCTCGTTGACAAGGTTATTGTACAACTTTCTGTATCTGGCTTCGTGGTGCTTTTCCACTTCCGCTATTTTTCTAAAAACAACGGCGACTGCGGGGAAGCCCTCTTGATCAGCAACATCGGCAAAATGCGGGTACAGCTCTGCCCACTCTTCATTTTCTCCGTTAGCCGCAGCCAGCAGGTTAGCCTTCGTGTCACCCCAGGCAACTGGGTAATCAGCATGGATGTTAACCATCTCACCGTTTAAGCTTTCGATAAGAAACTTATAGAACCGCTTAGCGTGTTCCTTCTCATTGTCAGCTGTTTCGGTAAACAGGTTGGAGATTTGCACATAGCCTTCTTTTTTGGCTGTGGCAGCATAATAGGTATAACGGGTTCTGGCCTGTGATTCGCCGGCAAATGCTTTCATCAGGTTCTCGGCAGTTTTTGTACCTTGTAATGATTTCATGATAATTCTCCTCCGCTTATAAAAAAATTTACCGGATTAACAAATTGACCGGAATGTCTTTCTCCGGCAGTGATTTAATAATTACTACAAAAACGGGGAAAATCCTGCACAGGCTGTTAAAAAGTTGTTTATCACTGTATTTTCACCTTGTATACCTGTAACAGGATCGTGCAGCAACATCCCAAAGGTATACAAAAACCCGGAAAGTGACTTCAAACTTAGTTAGGAGCAAACGATGAGTTCTTTTTTTATCGGTATGTTAAGCCTGTTTTTCTTAGTCTACTCGGCAGCCAGCTATTATGTTGGCCTGCGGATTCTTCAGTCGTTTTACGGGGGGCTGGAGGCCTGCACTGTATTCTATTGGGGCTGCTATGTGCTAGTGGTTATTACGCCCTTTGCTGCCAGGATCGGCAGAACGTATTTTCCGGGGGGACTGAACGACTGGATTACCGTCATCGGCAATTACTGGCTGGCGGCACTGTATTATTTAGTCCTAATCTGGTTGTTTATCGATCTTGCTCGTTTGTCAGGGCGCCTGTTTTTATCGGCGGCTGCAGTCGACAGGGTGCCGGCCGCCGGTGTCGGCATTGGCGTGATGGTAATGGTGGGCTGCCTGCTTGTCTATGGTGTTTGGAATGCCCGTAACCCCAGAGTTCACCATTATGATGTAACAATTAAGAAACCGGTGGCCGGGCTGGCAGGCCTGCGGGCTGTTATGGTTTCAGATATTCATCTGGGCGTCATTGTCGATCAGAACCGTCTGGAGGCGCTGGTGCACCGGATTAACGGGCTGGGACCGGATATCGTATTTTTCGCCGGGGACACCATTGATGAGGATGTCAGCCGGTTTGTCGAGCAGAAAATGCCGGAAGCGTTGAGTAAGCTGAACCCTAAGTATGGCGTTTATGCTGTCATGGGCAATCACGAGTATCTTGGCGGTAATGGTCAGCTGGCTGTTGAGTACCTGCAGCAGGCCGGGGTTCATGTCTTGCGTGATCGGTATGTGAAGATCAATGAGCAATTTTACGTAGTGGGGCGGGACGATCTCATGGCCGGCAGGATGAGCGGTAAGGGCCGGGTATCCCTGCCTGAAATTATGCAGGGTGTGGATCAGTCGGCACCGGTTATCCTGCTGGACCACCAGCCGCAGAATCTGGCAGAGGGTCAGCAAAACGGTGTGGATTTACAGCTCTCAGGGCATACCCACCATGGACAGTTTTTTCCTAATAGCCTGGTGACCGAGCGGATTTATGAAGTGGATTGGGGGTATTTGCGTAAAGGCACCTATCAGGCTATTGTTTCCTGTGGCTATGGCACCTGGGGGCCGCCCATCCGGATTGGCAATTATCCTGAAATTGTTGAGATCCTGATTACGTTTGAGGGACAACAATATAAGTAAGGTGTTGTTTTCAGCAGGGTACGGATAAATGAGAATAAATAAAATATTGCAAAAATAATATTGTCTAAACCAAGTTTAATGTTATAATAAATTCAGTGGTATATACAACATGACAACATATCGACATAATGACTTTAGTTGGAGTGACGTGCATGAAAAAGATAGATAAAGATTCACCCATACCATTATATTATCAATTGAAAGATATTATCTGTGCGATGATTGAAGATGACGAATTACAGCCTGATGACCCTATCCCCTCTGAGCGGGAGTTGTGCGAGCAGCATGACATCAGCCGAATGACCGTGAACAAGGCCATTACCAGTCTGGTAACCGAAGGGCTGCTGTACCGCGAGCAGGGCAAAGGCACGTTTGTTGCCAGGGGTAAGGAAAAACACCCGCTATCCAGTCTGCTCGGCTTTACCGAAGAGATGCAGCAGCGAGGTCTGGATGTGTTTACCAGGCAGATTTCCTTCCGCAAAAAAATGGCTACTAAATGGCTGCAGCAGGAGCTGCTATTAGACAAAGACCAGGAGGTATTTGAAATCATCCGGTTGCGCTATGTATCCGGCCAGCCGTTTGCACTCGAAACCGCCTATCTGCCGGTTTTTCTGTGCCAGGAGCTGTCTGCCGGCAGGCTTGAGGGGAAATCCCTCTATGCGGTGCTGAGCCGGGAATTCGGCCTGCAGATGAACTATGCCTATCAGACAATAGAACCCGTAGCTGTCAATGATTATGAGAGTGAGCTGCTGGAGGTTAAGCAAGGGGCTTTGGCGCTTTTGTTTTCCCGCCGGACCTATCTTAAAAACAATGTCCCGATGGAGGTTACGAAGGCCATCTACCGGGGCGACAGATACAAATTTGAAATCACCTTGCGCCGGTAGTGGCATGCGGGATAATCCCGTGTGACAAATAGAACTACAACAGGAGGTACATAGGTAATGGAAGGTTGGTTCGGAAAACTCCAGAAGATCGGCAAGGCGCTCATGCTGCCTGTCGCCGTGCTGCCGGCAGCAGCCCTGCTGCTCAGGTTTGGTGCTGACGATGTGCTTAACATCCCGTTTGTCATGCAGGCCGGGGCTGCTGTTTTTGACAATCTGGCGCTGCTGTTTGCCATTGGTATTGCGGTCGGTATCGCCCATGACAACAATGGTGCTGCCGGCTTGGCCGGTAGTGTAGGCTACCTTGTCCTTACTAATGGCGTAAAAGCCATTGACCCTAAACTCAATATGAGTGTACTTGCCGGTATTATTAGTGGTTTATTAGCAGGGTATCTTTATAATCGGTTTTATAATATCAAATTACCTGAATTCCTGGGCTTCTTTGGGGGGCGCCGCTTTATCCCCATTGTGACGGCAGGTTCGGCCATTGTGCTGGCCGGTGTCTTTGGGGTTATCTGGCCCCCGCTGCAGAATATGATTCATGCCATCGGCGAGTGGATTATCGGCGCCGGCGCAGTTGGTGCGTTTATCTTCGGGGTATGTAACCGGTTGCTGATCCCCTTTGGCCTTCATCATATTCTTAATAGCTTTATTTGGTTTGTTTTTGGCAATTATACCGATAAGGCGGGTAAAGTCGCGACCGGTGACCTTAACCGCTTCTTTGCCGGCGACCCGACAGCTGGTAACTTTATGGCCGGTTTCTATCTGATCTTCATGTTTGCCTTGCCGGCAGTGGCGTTTGCCATTTACCGCTGTGCAAAACCTCAAAACCGCAAGAGTATCGGTGGTGCGTTGTTTTCGGTGGCGTTTACCGCTTTTTCCGACAGGGATTACCGAACCAATTGAATTCATGTTTATGTTTCTGGCACCGATGCTGTATTTCTTCCATGCCCTTCTCACCGGTGCGGCGATGGCTGTTTGCTATTCCTTTGGTATTTTACACGGCTTCGGTTTTTCAGCCGGGTTAATTGACTATCTGCTTAACTGGAAACTGGCGACAAATCCGGTTATGATTATTCCTGTGGGTTTGGTGTTTGCCGGCATTTATTACAGTGTTTTT
Source organism: Sporomusa sp. (assembly GCA_029256645.1). The sequence goes on from JAQSXM010000021.1 coordinate 12,220, forward strand.
TCCTGGGCCATCAAAAAGTATGATATCCTGACACCAGGACGGTATGATGAGAGCGAAGAGGCTGTTTTGCAAAATGCTGAACTTGGCACATTGCCGGCAGCGCTGCTTGCCAAACTGGGAGGCAGTGCCAATGTCGAAAGCCTGGATTCCTGCATCACCCGTTTGCGGATGACAGTAAAAAATGCCGATATCATTCAGGAAAGCGAGCTTAAAGCTTTGGGCATCAGCGGCATGATTCGCAAAGGCAACAATCTGCAGGTTATTGTTGGCACCAAAGCCGAGCTCATTGCTGACGAAATCAAGAAACTACTTGCAGCAAATAAGAATATCAATATGTAATTGAAAATTCGGGGGCTGACCGGCTCCCCTTTTTTCAATTGCCTGGGGGAATACAGGTATAATGCGGCAGTCGATTCCAGCGATAAAAGAGATAGACGAGATGTCTACACTAGAACTGATAGAATTGTTTAACAGTGAGGATAAAAAGGTTGCCGCCGCAGTGGCAGCCAGTCTTGGCTCTATTGTCAAGGCCGTTGATGCGGTTAGTGAAGTGCTTGCTGCCGGCGGCCGGATGATCTACATCGGCTCAGGTACTGCCGGCAAGATTGGTATCATGGACGCGTCCGAATGTCCGCCGACTTTTGGTGTGGCTGATGATTTAATATCAGCCGTCATCTCCGGGGGGGCACAGGCTGTTGCCGGTTGGTGTGAGGACACCGAAGATGATGAAAGCCTGGCGGTGCAGGATATCACGGCTAAAGGGGTAACCGTGCAGGATATTGTAGTTGGTATTAGCGCCAGCGGCAATACCCCTTATGTATTAGCAGCAGTGCAATTTGCCAGAGCGCAGGGGGCCCGGACAATTGGCGTCATCTGTTCCCCGGCAGGGAAGCTCGCCGCTGCAGTTGATATACCCATTCTGGTAGATGTTGGACCTGAAGTTATCCTGGGCTCGACAAGGCTTAAAGCCGGTACCGCGCAGAAGATGGTGATTAATATGCTGTCATCATGTGCCATGATTAAGCTGGGTAAAACCTATGGCAGCCTAATGGTAAATGTCAGGCCAATCAACGCCAAGTTAAAACAGCGGGTGCTGGACATTATCCAGGCGGCTGCAGGGTGTGGTGCCGAGTCGGCGCGGCAGGCGCTGGCGCAAACAGGCGGGAATACAAAAGCAGCTATCCTGATGCTGCTGACCGGACTGGAGCCTGCAGCGGCAATAAGGTTGTTGGAGAAAAACAACGGTTACTTAAAAATAGCGATAAAGGACGATCAGCTTGAAAGCTATTTATAATGCGAAAATTATTACAACAGCAGGCGTGCTTGAAAAGCACGCAGTAGTTTATTCCGATAAAATTATTGCTGTTGTTCCCGAACCGGCACTTGACGCCTATACGCTGACCGACAGGATGAATGCCGGCGGGCATTATCTTGCCCCGGGTTTTATCGATTTGCACATTCACGGCTGTGCTGGAGCCGATACTATGGATGTAACAGGTGATGCCCTGACAGTTATGAGCCGGAATCTGCCGCAGAGCGGCGTGACAGCTTTTTTGCCGACAACCATGACGATGAGGTTTGAGCTTGTAACAGCGGCACTTGAGCGAGTCCGGGCGCAGATCGGGCATTGTCCTGGTGCTGAGATTTTAGGCTGCCATTTCGAAGGCCCGTTCATCAATGGCGACTACAAGGGGGCGCAGGATGCACAATATATCACAACTCCGAGCTTTGCGAAGATTGCCGGTTTTGCCGATGTCATAAAAATCGCCACAATAGCCCCGGAGCTGCCAGGCAGTCTTGCTTTTATTCGTGAGGCGGTAGACCACAACATCGTTGTCTCTATCGGTCATAGTGCCGCAACCTACGAGCAGGCCCTGGCGGCTATTGCCGCCGGTGCGTCTCATGTTACCCATATGTTTAACGCTATAGCAGCTGCTAATCACCGCCGCCCGGGGGTATTGGGGGCTATTCTTGACAGCAGTGTCACCTGTGAATTAATTGCCGATAATATCCATGTTCATCCATCCAGCCAGCGTTTGTTGTACCGGCTGACAGGCGGTGAACGGCTGATTTTAATTACCGATGCTATGCGGGCCTGCCTGATGCCTGATGGCAATTACGAATTAGGCGGGCAGCAGGTCACGGTAGCTGACAACACAGCCCAGCTGGATAACGGCGTGATTGCCGGTAGTGTGCTGACACTTGACAAAGCTGTGGCTAACTTTAAGCAGACATCCGGGTTAGCGTTACATGAGGTTGTTAATCTGGTGACAATCAATCCTGCCCGCAAACTGGGGCTGGATCACTGTCAGGGCAGGATTGTACCAGGCAATCAGGCTGATATGGTCATTTTTGATGAAGCGATTGCCATCCTTGAGACCATTGTCAAAGGCAGAACTGTTTACCGGAGGTGGCCATATGCGGATTGTACTTGCCAGAGGGTATGAGGATATGAGTATGCGGGCGGCCATGATTGTCGCCGGCCAGGTATGCCTTAAACCAGATAGTGTGCTGGGTCTGGCAACAGGCAGTACGCCCCTGCTGATGTATGACAAACTGGTTGAAATGCATCATAAAGCCGGACTGGATTTTTCCCAGGTTATTTCATTTAATCTTGATGAATATCTGGGATTGCCGGAAGAGGATCAAAACAGCTACCACTGGTATATGCATCATAATTTTTTTAATCATATTAATATTGCCTGTGGCAACATTCATATTCCAAACGGCATGACTCAGGATATCGACGAGGAATGCCGCCACTATGACCGGCAGATTCAGCAATGTGGCGGCATTGACTTGCAGATTCTGGGCATTGGCACCAATGGCCATATTGGGTTTAATGAGCCTGACATTAAATTTGAGGCGACAACCCACAAGGTAAGGTTAGACCAGGAAACAGTAAGTGCCAATGCCCGGTTTTTTGCTGATATTAGTGAAGTGCCGCGTTTTGCTGTCAGCATGGGCATTAAGACGATCATGCATGCCAAAAAGATATTGCTGCTAGCCAATGGCAAGAGCAAAGCAGAGGCCATATACCGGGCCATATATCAGGGGATTACACCGGAAACGCCGGCGTCTATTCTGCAGCTGCACCAGGATGTTACCGTTATTGTCGAGGAAAGCGCGTCAGCGTATATCAGGGAGAAGATGGCATGAATTTATTTGCAAGCAAAAAGACAGTAGTAAGGCTATATGCCCCGGTAAAAGGACGAATTATCGATATAACAGAGGTGCCGGACCCTGTCTTTGCCGGACTCATGCTGGGGGATGGCCTGGGGGTTGAGCCGGCGGAGGGCGTGATCATTGCCCCGTGCGACGGCGAAATAGTGCTTGTAGCCAAAACCCTGCATGCTGTGGCCCTCCGGACCCAGGAAGGGCTGGAGGTATTAATTCATGTGGGCCTGGACACGGTAGAACTGGGCGGGCAGGGTTTTATGGCCCATGTACAGGCTGGGGACAAAGTGATACGCGGCGACAAGCTGCTGACCTTTAACCAGGAGTATGTTCAGAGTCAGGGCAAATCGTTGCTAACGCCCATTGTGATCACCAACATGGCCGACAAAGTAGCCGGTATCTGCAAGTTCCTGGATCAAGCCAACGGCATCATCATGGAAGTGGAAATCCGGAACTGATAGTTATAGCAAAAAAAAACAGCCCGAGCCTGATTTTCAGGTCCGGGCTGTCTTCAGCTTGTAAACACTATCCCTGCAGCAACGGCACAGTATTGGCCGCATGTGGCATAACGGTGATGGTGTAGTCTTTGCGGCCTAGCTTTTGTTCGGCAATTTCCATAGCTTCTTCAATGGTAGTAGCGGCAATCAAGCCGGCTTTTTCAATGAAATCCTTGTTTTCCGGGAGGGTGACAATAATGAACGGAACTTTACTGG
>JAQSXM010000022.1 GCA_029256645.1 Sporomusa sp.
AGCGCTGTCAGATGAGAAAAATCGGGCATTGGCAGTGCGGATCCGCGAGGAATGTGCCGGCAAATTTGTGGAACTGGAATGGATGCCTGCTGATTATAACGCAACCTACAGCCAGTTCAGCAATGCCGGAAGAAATCTTAACCACCTTTTGGCGTTCTCACATGCCCGGGCACTTGAAAGCCTGCTGGCTAAAGAACCAGCCCAATTTGCATTAGCCGATCAATTTGCGCATGAACGGTTTATTCAGGCTGAGCTTATGGAAAAAGGCAGGACGATTACGCTGGTGCAGATGCACAAAGCCGAGCGTAATGTTGCGGTAGCAGCAGCCTCCATCTTGGCCCGGGACCGCTTTTTAGGAAGTATGGCTGCTCTTGCAGCCCAGTATGACATGGTATTTCCCAAGGGGGCAGTCCAGGTGGTGCCAGTGGCCCGGGATTTTGCCGTTAGGTACGGAAAAGATGCGTTAAAGCAGGTTTGTAAGCTTCATTTTAAGACTTTTGAGCAGATATAAGTAATTTGGGAACTTTTTAGCAGGAAAAAACGAAATCATGTAAAATTATATTGTTAATATTGTAACTTTTTCGCTAATGGGCAAAACAAGGTCAGTTGAGCGGGGGAGGGAAGCAAGGTGAGCACTAAGTACCGGATTAAACCGTATCCCATTAGCGCTGTTGAGTCTGGCATGGAAATTGGACGAATGGTGCTAACTCACGACGATAGAGTTATATTAAGTGAAGGCACAATTCTTTCAGAGAGTATGATTGCAGGCTTAAAATTCTGGGATATAAGTACCGTATTTATCAAAGAACTAGTATCATCAGAGCTTGAGATCGATTTTTCTATTCCGGAAACAGTTCTTCAGAAAAAGTTTTATGCTGATTATGATCACACCGTAATTTTATTAAAGGACTCATTTTTAAAGCTTCGTTTTTATAAAGAAGTGCCGCTTACAACCATGCGAGAATTAGTGAATAATGCCATTGAGCCGCTTATTAACACAACTGGTGTAATTAATCATATGCATATGGTCCGCCGGCAGGATGACTATACCTTTCACCACTCTGTTAATGTTGCTGTTATTTGCGGTGTATTAGGTAAATGGCTTGGGTATACCGGTCAGGAATTACAAGACTTGATGCTGGCCGGGTTGCTGCATGATGTGGGTAAGACCCAGATTCCGCTTGAGATACTGAATAAGCCTGGTAAGCTTACCCAGGAAGAGATGGAGATTATGCGTCTTCATACAATCAGAGGGTATCAGCTGGTCCGCGATACTCCCAATGCCCCCAAGGGAGTCATCTATGGGGTTCTCCAGCATCATGAGCGTTTTGATGGAAGTGGTTACCCTTTCACTGTTTCAGGTGATAATATTCACAAATATGCTAAGATTATTGCGATTGCAGACATATATGATGCTATGACTTCTGATCGGGTTTATCATCGCAAGATTTCGCCCTTTGCCGTTGTCGAGATAATTGTTGGTGAAATGTTCAACAAACTAGACCCGGCTATCTGCACTGTTTTCTTAAATAACGTTCGCGACTACTTTGTTGGCAATATCGTTGAGTTAAGCGATGGCCGGCATGCCGAGGTTATTTACTTAGGGCAATTTATGGCCTCCAGGCCAATCGTTGTGACTGAGGACCAGCAATATATTGATTTGGAACGTAATAAAGGTTTGAGCATTGTTAACGTTATTAGGGCTTAATGTAAATACACACAGGATAAGGGGATCGCTTATGAATAAAAAGGCAGTTGTGCTACTATCAGGCGGATTGGATTCGACTGTATGTATGGCTGTCGCCAACAGTGAAGGGTATGAGCTGTTACCAATCAGTTTCAACTATCACCAGAGGCATAGCAGGGAGCTTGCAGCTGCAGCCAGTGTAGCTCAGCATTATCATGTTGACCGCCATTTAGTTATTGAGACCAATATGGAGGCTATTGGCGGCAGCGCGCTAACAGACACTAGCTTGGCTGTTCCCCAGGGCAATATTGACGCTAGCGGGGTACCGGTTACATATGTACCGGCCAGAAACTTAATATTTTTAAGCTACGCTCTTGGCTACGCTGAGGTAACCGGGTCTGACCGGATATATATTGGCGTTAATGCACTTGACTACTCCGGATATCCGGACTGCCGTCCTAAGTTTATCGCCTTATTTCAGCAGTTAGCTAATTATTCTACAAAAGCGGCTACCGAGGATGGCCGGAAAACAATAATTGAAACGCCATTGATAAATCTGACCAAAAGAGATATTGTGCTGTTGGGGAACAGGCTGAGTGCGCCGCTTTACCTGACAACAAGTTGTTATCAGGGTGGGGATGAGGCTTGTGGACAATGTGACAGCTGCCTCCTGCGCCTTAAGGGATTTGCGGAGGCAGGTCTGGCTGACCCTATTTTGTATCGTACTAGGAGTGAATAAAATGAATCAAACAGCTCAAAGACGCAACAGCATTAAGGATGTTCAAAACAGCTGCGATGAGCGCGGTATCGCAATTCAAAAGGTCGGGGTCAGTGACGTTCACTTACCGTTTTTAATTAAGACCAAGAGTGGTTCGTTTCAGACAGTGCTGGCAAAAATTAAGTTTACGGTTGATTTACCCCAGGAGTTTAAAGGTACGCATATGAGCCGGTTTATTGAAATCCTCAGCGATTGGAGTCAAAAGCCGGTGTCCTATAAAGAGATTGAGTATATGCTGACAGATACGATTGATCGTTTACATGCCCAGCGGGCTCATATTGATATTTATTTTAAATATTTTATTGAAAAAACTGCCCCGGTAAGCGGTTTCAAAAGTATGTTGGACTATGACTGTATGTTTTCCGGCAGTCTGGCTAAGGATGAACATCTGGACTTTATGTTTGGTATTACAGTACCGTTTACCTCGTTGTGTCCCTGCAGTAAAGAAATATCCCAGTATGGGGCTCATAATCAGCGGGGCATTATGCGGGTAAAGATTAAGCATCAGCATGGCAGATTTATCTGGATTGAGGATCTGGCAGCCTTAATGGAACAGCAAGGCAGCTGTCAGGTGTATCCGCTCTTAAAACGTGCAGATGAAAAGTATGTTACTGAGAAAGCCTATGAGAATCCCAAGTTTGTGGAAGATGTACTCAGGGATTTAGTACTCACATTACGCCAGATTGAAAGTGTACAATGGTTTGAAGTGGAATGTGAGAATTATGAATCTATTCACAACCATAGCGCTTATGCCGCCCATACGGAGACTGTTACCAGGTAAATAAAGCGGCGCCGGACCATTCATAAGAATAGTCCGGCGCCGCACTTGGTTACCCTGTTATTCGGCGCTGTAATCGCCGTTTGCATCATACTTTGCAGTTAGAGTCTGGTTAGCCAGCTGGCTTTTGGAACTGGTAGCAGCCGAGGTGGCGCTGCCGGTTTGGGATTGTTTAGCCAATTTGCTTAACTGGTTCAAATCAGCTGAGCTTGCAGAGTTGGAAGCAGTGGTAGAAGAGGTTGCGGAAGCTCCTGAAGTTCCTGAAGTTCCTGAAGTTCCTGAAGTTCCTGAAGTGGCATAGTTGCTGGAAGTGCTGCTCGAATAGTCATTGTTGGCATCCTGCGTAGCAGTCAGAGTACCATATTTCTGTTTGCTTTCTGCCTGTTTGCTTTGTTTGTTTTGCATAATGTGACCTCCCTGTTTTTTTATTTGGCCGTGTGACCAATTATAGTATCAGAAATCGCTGATCAAGTCATACCAGGGATTTTTTGCCCAATTGTGATTGTGCTCTATGTAATAATTACCTCGAGGTAGCTATGAAAAAATTAATTGTAAATGCTGATGATTTTGGCTTGCACGAGAATATTAATCTTGGCATTATTGCTGGACATACTACTGGTTGTATAACCAGTACCACAATTATGGCTGGCGGCCCTGCTTTTGCGCACGCGGCTGCTTTAGCAGCCGATTACCGGACGCTGGGGATTGGCGTCCATCTTACCCTTGTAGGCGGCTGTCCTGCGGCTGAACCGGGGCAAATACCCTCGCTGATTGATCAGGAAGGGCTGCTTTGTTCTAAGTATCCGGTATTTCTAAGAAAAATTTGTTCTGCCGGCATCCGGCTAGGGGATGTGCACCGGGAGCTTGTGGCTCAGGTCAGAAAGGTATTGGCAGCTGGAATTCAGGTTACTCATCTTGACAGCCATCAGCATCTGCATATCGTACCGGGGATTATTGATATTGTTATTGATATTGCCAGGGAGTTTAATATCCGGGCCATACGAATTCCGGCCGAACCCTTGTTGTTTTTTGGCGGCTTTAGACCATCGGCCGGCCGGATTATTGGCCGATCAGGTCTCAGCGTTTTGGCTGGCCTGGCCCGGCTTAAGGCCCGGCGGGCCAGGCTGGTTGTGCCAGATCATTTTTACGGCATGCTAGCCGGCGGTAGTATGGAAAAAAGATTGCTAAACAAGATTATTGACAACCTGCCTGAGGGCACTAGTGAAATTATGGTTCACCCTGGACTGGATGATGCGATATTAAATCCTGTTTTTACTTGGGATTACCACTGGCAGCAAGAGTTAGCTGCAGTTACCAGTCCACAGGTTGCAGACTGCTTAAAGAAGAATAATATTGATCTGGTGTCGTTTGCCGGTTTGAATAAAGATAAAGGATGATTGATGATGAAAGCATTAGTAACTGGCGGTGCTGGTTTTATCGGCTCACACACTGTTGATAAAATGCTGGACAAAGGCTGGGAGGTTGTCGTACTCGATAATCTGAGTACTGGTTTGCGTGATAATCTTGATAGCAGGGCTAAGTTTATTGAAATGGATATAGTGGATAGTGGGTTGGCGCAGGTATTTGCCCAGGAAAGGTTTGATTATGTGGTTCACCTGGCCGCCCAGACTGCAGTGCCTTATTCCATTGACCATCCGGATATTGATTGTAAGATAAATTTGCTTGGCCTTGTAAATGTGTTAGAAGCATGCCGCCAGACAAGTGTCAAGCGGGTAGTTCTATCTTCTAGTGCTGCTGTGTACGGTGATGTTGACAGACTGCCTATTACTGAAGATTGTGTGCTAAATCCGGCGTCTTTTTATGGATTAACGAAACTCACTAGTGAGAAATACCTGGCTCTGTATAATCAGATACATGGGATAGACTATGTTGCCTTCCGTTATGCCAATGTCTATGGCGAGCGGCAGGGAGATGGCGGCGAGGGTGGAGTAGTCAGCATTTTTACCCGGAAAATACGCCACGATCAGCCTGTTCAAGTTTTTGGCGATGGTGGGCAAACCCGGGATTTTATTTATGTCGGCGATGTGGCTGAAGCTAACTGTCAAGTGCTTACGGCTCCGCAAGCGGCAGTTAACAGGGTATATAACATTAGCACACAGTCACAAATTAGTGTTAATGATTTGGTTGAACTGCTGGCAGAGGCAGCCGGAAAACAAGTGGCTAAGGTACATGTCTCGGCCAGGGATGGGGATATTTATCATTCCATGCTATCAAATCGTGCTGCTATTGATAATATTTGTTGGAAGCCGCAGATGATGCTGGCGGAAGGTTTGCGGCGAACGTATCATTCTTTAAATAAATAAACGGGGGACGAGCATGGTAAGGCGGTTAGATAGTAATCTTTGGGTTGTAGCAGTGATTGCGTTAATTATTATGTTTTTTAATTTAGGGAGTATTCCTTTATTAGATCCGGATGAGCCTGTTTATGCAGAAACCCCTAAAGAGATGATCCAGTTTAATGAATTCTTGTCGCCACGTATCTATGGGGAATATTGGTATGATAAACCTCCGCTGTATTATTGGTTGGTAACTGGTGCTTTTAAGGTGTTTGGTATGAGTGAATTCTCAGCCCGTTTCCCTTCGGCATTTTTAGGCGTTGCAGGGGTGTTGGTCTTATACTGGTTTGGGCGGGAACTGTTTAATAAACGTGCAGCGCTGGCCGGTGCTCTCGTTTTAGCAACAAGTATAGAATATTTTTATCTTGGCAAAGCGGCTGTTACCGATATTACCCTTAATTTTTGCCTGACACTTGCTTTATTGGGGTTTATTACAAAACGTTATTATGTAATGTATATCTTTACCGGTTTGGCTACTGTAGCTAAGGGACCAGTGGGATTTTTGTTCCCTGGTGCCGTAATATTCCTGTATTTAGCTGCTACCAGTCGCTTCCGCCTGTTAAAAGAAATGAAACTTCTAACTGGAATTGGGTTATTTGCAGTAACTGCGTTGCCCTGGTATTTGTTTATGTATAGTGTACATGGCAGTGCTTTTATTGATACTTTCCTGGGGTTTCATAATGTAACCCGCTTTACTTCACCGGAGCACCCGGAATTAGTTGTTTGGTATTACTTTATTCCGGTGCTGCTATTAGGCTTTTTTCCATGGACATCAATCCTTCTTCAGTCCATATGGGTTTCGCTAACGCAAAGCAGCCAGGAGAGTAACCGGACATTATTGTTTTTGAACATCTGGGCGGTTTTTATTTTTATCTTTTTTTCAATATCCCAGACTAAATTGGTATCTTATATATTGCCAATGTATCCGCCGCTGGCACTTATTGCCGGGTGGTATATTGACCGGGTTTGGGGATTAAAAGCAAGAAGGACTGCCTGGCCGGTTACACTCTCTGTCTTGTCGGCTTTGCTGATTGCCGGTATGTTTGCAGGAATGGAGCTGTTCCCTGTCCTCGCAAATGGTGTTGGGATTACTGCTGTGTTGTTTAGCGTAATGGCACTGTGCTCAATGCTTTTTATCTGGAAGCGGCAGATCGGGAAGGCATTTTGGGTTCAGGTAATTGGCATGACCCTGTTTTCCATGGTGCTTGTTGGTATGTTGTTTTCCGGAGTTGCCCCTTATTTCACTTCAAAATATATTGCTCATGAATTTACCGGCAAATATGATGGTAAATCGCCAGTCTATGTGATGAAATTTCTTCGTCCAGGGTTTGCCTATTATACTGATATCTATGGAATTGAGGTCAAGGCAATGGAGTTACCTGCTGCTGTTAATAATGCACAGGGTAAAGCCTATTTTGTCACTCAGCAGGCTGACTACAAGGAACTAACAGAACCGGAGAGAATAAAGGTTAGAATTGTGGCTGAGGCTGCTGATAGAATGATTCTAATTAAAGAATAGCATGAAAACAAGCCGGTAGGGTTTTATAGCCATACTTATCCACCTGAGTCAATGTGCCTGGGTGGTCTTTTTTTATGCACTGTCAGCAAAAAGCATAGTGCAATACAAAATCCAGAAAATATTGAATAACCTATTAATATAGCTTATAATAATACAGGATATGCTAGAAATAACTGTAATTACCTGAACGGAAAGAGGAGTGAAAAGCTGTTATGGCACTGTCTGTTAAGCCAAAGCTCTGTAAGGGCTGCGGTATCTGCGTATACTTTTGTCCTAAATCTGTCCTCGACTTAGACGACATGGGCAAAATTTATGTAAAAGATCCTGATAAATGTGTTGTCTGCGGTCAATGCGAACTGCGATGTCCGGATTATGCCGTGAAAGTAACTAAGGAAGAAGATGCTGGGAGGGATACCAAGTGACCAAAGCGCGCTTAATGCAGGGCAATCAGGCTTGTGCTGAGGGGGCGCTGGCGGCGGGAGTCCGCTTTTTCGCCGGTTATCCTATTACCCCAAGTACTGAAGTTGCTGAAATACTTGCCGAGAAGCTTCCGGAGCTGGGTGGTAAGTTTATTCAAATGGAGGATGAGATAGCCAGTATGGGAGCTGTCTGTGGTGCAGCTTTGACTGGTGTTAAGGCTCTTACTGCTACCAGTGGCCCCGGGTTTTCGTTAAAACAGGAACTAATTGGCTATGCCTCAATTGCAGAGATTCCGGTAGTTATTGTCAACGTACAGCGGTTAGGTCCAAGTACCGGCAAGCCCACCTCACCAGGTCAGGGTGATGTTATGCAGGCTCGCTGGGGCAGTCACGGTGACCGCGGTGTGATTGCCCTCTCTCCGGCCTCGGTGCGTGAGTGTTTTGACGTGACTGTTAAAGCCGTGAATTTTTCGGAGAAATTCCGCACCCCTGTTATCTTGTTGCTGGATGAGGTAATTGGTCACATGCGTGAACGGGTGGAATTGCCGGAGCCAGATGATATTGAGATTGTAAACCGTAAGCTGCCTTCAGTACCACCCCGTGAATATCAGGCGTATAAGCCTGCTGCTGACGGCGTTCCGGAGATGGCCTCGTTTGGTTCAGGCTACTATTATCATGTTACAGGCTTGGTGCATAACTACCAGGGGCAACCTACCCAGGCCAACAATCTCACCGCAGAGCTTATTGAACGCCTCCATACCAAGATTGATAACGCACAGGCTGAGCTGACCCTGTATACTGAGCACTATCTTGAGGACGCCGAAGTATTGGTAGTCGCTTATGGTGGATCGGCCCGCGCTGCAATAGCAGCTGTTAAGGCTGCCAGGGCACAGGGAATCAAAGCCGGTCTGCTAAAACTGATAACAATCTGGCCATTCCCCGGTCAGATTGTTCAACAGGCAGCCAGGCAGGTTGGCAAGGTCATTGTGCCAGAAATGAATTATGGCCAACTGGCCGGTGAAATAGAGCGGTATGTGGGGCGGGATAAGGTTGTATCTGTAACCAGGGTTGATGGCGAACTGTTTAAGCCTGAAGAAATACTGGAGCCTATTGTCACCGCAGCTGGAGGTGCTAAATAATGGCAGACATTGAAAAATATTTACGGCCTTCGGCTTTTCCCCACATCTGGTGTCCAGGTTGCGGCAATGGCATTGTGTTAGCTGCTCTTATCAGGGCTATTGATAAACTGGAGCTTGCACAGGACAAGACAATCATTGTATCAGGAATCGGTTGCTCGTCACGGGCGTCAGGCTATATGAATTTTAATACCGTACATACGGCCCATGGCCGGGCACTGACTTTCGCTACCGGCATTAAGCTGGCCAACCCCGAACTGAATGTGCTGGTTATTACCGGTGACGGCGATTCTACCGCTATTGGCGGCAATCATTTCATTCATGCTGCCAGACGCAATATTGATATTACGACAATTATTTTTAATAATAATATCTATGGCATGACCGGGGGCCAGTCGTCACCGCTTACCCCGGTGGCAAGCAAATCAAGTACGGCACCATTTGGTCATATTGAACGCTCGTTTGACATTGGCGCGTTGGCTGCCGCCGCCGGTGCCACTTATGTAGCCAGGGCTACTGCGTTTCACGCGACTTTATTAACAGACCTTATTGTGAAAGGGATCGGGAATAAAGGCTTTTCGGTCATTGATGCCATCACCCAATGTCCTGTTTCTTACGGGCGTAAAAACAAGATGGGTTCGGCGGCTAAAATGATGGAATGGCAGAAGGAAAAAGCGATTCCTGTTCAGGCAGCTTCCAAACTCACACCGGAGCAGCTTAAAGATAAGTTTTTGATTGGTGAGCTTCACCGGTCTGAAGCCCCTGAGTATACTGCCGAGTATGACAAGCTTATTGCGCGTGTTCAGGCTCAAAGGGGGAATCGGTAATGTGGCAGATTAGCTTAAGCGGTACCGGCGGGCAAGGTCTTATTCTGGCAGGCATCATCCTGGCAGAGGCTGCTATTCTAGATGGCAAACAGACGATTCAGACTCAGTCGTATGGTCCGGAAGCACGGGGCGGGGCCAGTAAATCTGAGGTCATTATCAGCGATGAAGAGATTGACTATCCGAAGGCGACCACAGCCGATATTTTGCTTGCTATGAGCCAGGAAGCATGCAATAAATATATTGGGCTGTTGAAAGAAGGTGGCCGGTTGATTGTCGATACTACGCTTGTTAAAACGCTGCCGGTAGTAGCGGCTGATAAGCTGGCGTTGCCGATAACTCATATTGCCCGCAATGAGCTGGGCAATGTTATGGTTGCTAATATCGTCGCTCTAGGTGCGCTGGCCGGTTTTTCCGGTGTAGTCGGGCTGAATTGCCTGACGCAGGCGGTTTTGGCCAGAGTACCTAAAGGTACAGAAGACTTGAATAAGAGAGCACTGGAAACTGGCTTTGCCTTAGGGCAGGCTGCCAGATAAGCGGGCATAAGCAAAAGGAGTCTCCCGATTTGGAAGACTCCTTTACAATACCTACTTTAACTTTTGATATTTTCTGCTAAAATCTCTGCGATATGCTTAATTTTCACAGCAGGCAGTTGTTTGTCCAGGCCGCCTTGAATCTGCATCATGCAGGCCGGGCAGGCAACGGCAATAACCTCTGCATCGCTGGCTTTGATGTTGGTAATTTTCTGTTTGAGGATAGGCATTGACAGTTCGCTGTATTTGACACCGAAAGCGCCGGCCATGCCGCAGCATTTGTCACAGTCCTTCATTTCTACCAGCTCATACCCTGGGGCGGCTTCCAGCAGTTGACGCGGCTCAGTGTAAATGCCGAGGCCCCGCTTCATATGGCAGGAATCATGATAGGTGACTTTTTTGTTGCCGGTTGTTTTGGCTAAGCGGCCGGTTTTCTGGTATTCCTTAGCGACAAAACTAGTGAACTCACAAACCTTATGGCCGAGTTTCTCGGCACGGGTTTTCCACTCCGGCTCATCGTCAAACAACTCGACATAGGTCTGATGCCAGGTTTCGGCGCAGGTTGGGCAGGCCGATAGGATGGTGTCGGCGTTGGCTGCTTCGAAGACCTCGATATTTTTCCTGGCAATCCGTTTGGCTGTTTCCCGGTCGCCCATACCCAGTACCGGTTTACCACAGCAGCTTTGCTCTTCTGGGAAGACTACTTCCATGTTAAGGTCATGGAGGACTTTATATACTGATTCGCCGGTTTCAGGAAAAATAAAATCAATGTTACAGCCGCTGAAGAAAGCAATTCGTTTTGCAGGTTTATTTATTTTCTTGGTGATTTTGGTGACGCGATCCCGGAAGGGGACGTCTGCAACTGCCGGCAGGCTGCGGTCTTTGGCCATGCCTGCCAAAAATAGTGGTAGGTGGCGGATTAGGCGACCGGACTGGAAGGGTTTCTGACCAATAGCTGCTAAACGCAACAGGGTATGGAAAACCTTGCGGTTTGCCAGAACATTTTCAAATACTGCCTTAACGCCGAACGGCAGGCCGTGTTCTTTGACCGCCTTGGCCCGGAGTTCTTCAATGAGATGGGGAATATCGATTTTACCAGGGCAAATCTCAACACATTTGCGACAGCCAATACACAGCTCATTAATCTTTTCAAAATCACCCATACTGTTTAAAAAGGCAGTTAGGATGGCGCCGATGCCGCCGGCATAGATGTGGCCGTATACATGGCCGCCCACAAGGGTATACACAGGGCAAACATTGAGACAGGAGGCACACCGGACGCATTGATAGATTTCTTTGAATTTATCATCATGGGCCGCTTTCAAGCGGCCATTATCAAAGAGAATAATATGTAGTTCCTTATCTTGCTCAATCCACTTACCGTCGTGTTTAACCATTACCGGGGTAGTGCCTGAGGTCATAGTCATATAACTGGTCATTAGCTGGCCGGTGGCGTTACGCGGCAGGGTGCGCAGGATAGGAGCAGCGTCTTTGATGGTCGGAATCAGTTTTTCATAACCGATGATAACAACATGAATTCGTGGCAGGGTAGTAACCAGACGGGCGTTGCCTTCATTGGTTACCAGGCCAATAGCACCATTCTCGGCAATACCAAAGTTTGCGCCGGAGATACCCATATCTGCCTGCAGGAATTCAGTTCTGAGGGCTGTACGGGCAGCCTGTACCATAAAGGGGATATCTGTTGGGATTTCCTGTTTCAGTTCTTCAGAGAAGTACTTGGCAATCTGTTCGCGGTTTAAATGAATGGCCGGCATAACCATATGGGAGGGTTTATGACCGGCTAAGGAGATAATCCACTCCCCCAGATCGGTTTCTTTTACATGAAGGCCGGCTGCTTCCAGGTCATGGTTAAGATGAATTTCTTCCGAGGCCATGGACTTGGATTTAACAATTCTCTTTACAGCTTTTTCTTTACAGAGATTAATTAGATATTCTTTCAGCGCGTCTCCGTCTTTGGCGCGGAACACTTTAGCGCCGCGTTTAGTAGCTTCGGCTTCAAATTTATTGGCAAGATTGTCGATGTTGGCAACAGCACCCATCTTCATCTGCCGGACTTGCTCGCGGAGGGCTTCGACATCAGCCACATTTTCATAGGCTTTAGCCCGGGAGATAGGATAGGCTTCGGCAAATCGCCCTAAGGCACCGCGTAAGACCTCATCATTGAGTTTCTCTTCTATTTCATTCTTTATATTACGGTTATTTGTTTCCATTAGTTGCCACCCCCGTTAACTTCTTCATCAACGGCAATAATGACAAAACGGCTGGGACCATGCACGCCGATTGTCAGGACGCGTTCGATGTCGGCAGTACGGCTGGGGCCGGTAATAAAACTAATATAACCATGGTCGTAAACCTTAGAGATAACCTCCATAGCTTCAGTTACGCCAGGCACAACATTGCCACTGTTCATAAAAGCAACATGAACGGGAGGAAGCATCGAGACTAAACGGCTTTCAAATGCCATAGCATCCTGGCAAACGCTGCCTGATTCGGCGATTGCGAATTCAACGGCTGAGATGCCAATGTCGGCACTTTCAGCATGCTCGGCAATATCTGCTTGCTCAGTATAAAGGGTAACGCCAAGTTCGGCTAATGCGGCATTGATACCGGCCGCTTGTTGCAGCGGGCTGTTAACAGCTACAATTTTTCGGGCGTTTGTGTATTTTACGAGGTTGGCAATGACTTCTTTTGCTTCGGCTGCTGTTTTGACCCGGAAAACCTCAGCCGCTGCATTTTTTGCCCTGGTTTCAAACTCTGAGAATAGGCTGGTGCCGTCAGCATAGGCTGTAAGCGCTTGTTTCCAGTGCTCACTTACTTTTTTCAAACTCTCCACTCCCCCAATTTTAGATAAATTTTGGTATGATGGTCTGACCAGTATAACATTTCGCAGTAAATCATAAAAATCCTTTCCAATTTGCAAAAAAATTACATAATTCTGCAAAAAAACTCTAAATCATTTAAATTTATAATTATTCGACCTATCAGCAGGAAAAAACATAAATATATGGAATTATAGTAAGTAATAATTTGATAGGTATAGGGAATGGGTGCATCATGCTTAATAGGGAAGTCCGGTGTAATACCGGCACGGTCCCGCCACTGTAATGGGAATGCTGCTTAATTTGTGCCACTGGGAAACCGGGAAGGCTTAGGTGTGCGATGAACCAGAGTCAGGAGACCTGCCTGTTCTAACACATGCCGTTAGGACCTACGGGAGATAGGCAGGTGTGGGTACAATAATCAGGCAAAAAATTTATTGTTTGGTATTTACCCCCTGCTCAAGGGGGTTTTTTATTGTCTGATAAACCGATGCGTAAGGGAATTACTACCGGAACGTGTGCAGCCGCAGCGGCTAAGGCTGCAGTTATGGTCTGGCAGGGGCAGCATGCCGCCGCCGTTGAGGTTATTTCGCCGCAGGGGGTGACACTGGTTGTGCCAGTGGTCGAGAGCCATGTGATCACTGGCGGCGGTATTGCCTGGGTGATTAAAGATGCCGGTGATGATCCGGACATTACTAATGGTGTTAAAATTGTGGCAGAGGTCATCGTTACCGGGGAACCAGGGGTCATTATAAAAGCCGGTGAAGGCGTGGGGACAGTGACTAAACCAGGGTTGGCCATGCCTGTCGGTGAACCGGCGGTAAACCCCGGGCCGCGTACTATGATTACAAAAGCTGTTGAGGATTGCCTGCCGCCAGGAAAAGGTGCAATAGTGACTGTTTCTGTTCCTGGCGGGGAAAAGCTGGCAACCCGGACGCTTAATCCAATACTCGGGATTGCCGGCGGTTTGTCAATTATCGGTACTACCGGTATTGTTGAACCGATGTCAGAGGAAGCGTTTAAGAATTCGCTTGTCCCGCAAATTAGTGTGGTACAAGCGTTGGGATATAATGAGATCGTGTTTGCACCTGGCAAAATTGGTCAGGATATTGCGATTAATCGTTATGGTATCCCGGCAGCAGCTGTTGTCCAGACCAGTAACTTTATCGGCCATATGTTAGAGAATGCTGTTAAGTATGACATGCGCCGGGTGCTGTTGTTTGGCCATCTGGGCAAAATAGTTAAGGTGTCGGCTGGAATATTCCACACGCACAACCGGATGGCTGATGCCCGGCTGGAGACACTGGCTGCCTATCTGGCGGCTGGCGGTGCGCCGCAGGCAGCTATTGAGGAGGTACTGGCCTCGACTACGACTGAGGCTGTCATGCCGATTATTGCCCGTTATAACATGACTGCTGTATATGATGTGCTGGCTGAGCGGGCCAGTGCCAGGGCTATGCGTTATGTGTTTGGCGATTTAACTGTAGGGACAGTGATTGTGACTTTGAAGGGAGATATACTGGGGCTTGATCAGAACGCCAGGGAAATTGGAGGCCATTTAGGATGGAACATACCTATCGGGTAGTTGTCGTAGGCATTGGTCCTGGTTCGCCTGATTATATACTGCCAGTCGCCAGCCGGACCATTGCCGGGGCCAAAGTATTGGTGGGCAGCAAACGGGCGCTTGATACATTTGGAACACCAAACCAGGTTACCAGGATTATTGATAAAGATATTAAAGGGGTACTTGATTTTATCGAGTGTCACCTGGCAAGTCAGGATGTGGTTGTTCTGGTGTCGGGTGATCCGGGATTTTATAGTATGCTGGCTGCTCTTAGGGGGCATTTCGCTGCTGAACGTATCAAGGTTATTCCAGGCATTAGTTCGGTGCAGCTGGCGTTTGCCCGGCTGGCTGAGGTCTGGCAGGATGCGTCATTAATCAGCATGCATGGCCGCAAGGCGGCTGACGAGGTGCTCAGATACCGGCCAGGACACAAGGTAGGGATTTTAACTGATACCCAGCACAACCCGGCCCACATTGCCGGCATTTTGTTAGCACAGGGGTGGCCGGACAATGCCTGTGTCTGGTTGTGTAGCAATTTGTCATATGATAATGAAGTAGTGGCTGCGCTGACTTTGGCCGAGACGACGGGAACCCCCGGGTTTGAGCATAGTGTAATGGTGGTGAAAGCATGAACCACAGGGTAGGCATTCCGGACAGCGAGTTTGTCAGGGGCGACATTCCTATGACTAAGCAGGAAATCAGGATATTAACATTAGCCAAAGCCGGGATTGGGTCTGGTGATACGGTTATTGATATTGGCGCCGGTACTGGTTCGTTGTCGATAGAAGCTGCTTTGTTAGCTAAGCAAGGCCGGGTAATTGCTATTGAACGTGAACCGGAGGGCTTTGATCTAATAAAGGTTAATGCCGTTAAATTTAAGACCGCAAATGTTGAGGCCAGGCTGGGGGCTGCACCTGAGGCTCTCGCAGGATTACCGGCAGCTGATGTTATTTTAATCGGCGGCAGTGGCGGTAAGCTGCCTGAAATTCTCGGGTGTGCTGACAAGCTGCTCAAACCGGGTGGCAGACTCATCATAACGGCTGTTACTGTAGAGACATTGTCTACCGCACTCAGCAACATGCGGCAAAGGTCTGCGTATAGCGTCGAGGCTTGTTGTGTCCAGGTCACCCGAATCCAGCAGGTGGGTGCCAGTAATATGTTTAAAGCGTTAAATCCGATTTATATAATTGCGTGTAGTAAAGAGGGGTAGCTGTTGAAGCAATAGAGCAGCTAAGAAGAAGGGAGCAAGATGAATGAATGTATTTTTTGTTGGAGCCGGCCCGGGCGATCCTGAACTCATAACAGTTAAAGGGCAGCGTCTTTTAGGACAGGCTGATATTATTATCTATGCCGGTTCATTGGTAAACCCGGCACTGTTATCGCTGGCTAAAAATGGTGCAGCTATCTATAATAGCGCATCAATGACCCTGGATGAGGTTATTGCAGTGATGGATGCAGGTGTTAAAGAAAATAAGCTGGTAGTTAGGCTCCATACCGGTGACCCCAGCATCTATGGCGCCATCCAGGAACAAATGGATGCGCTGGTGATCAAGAATATTACTTTTGAGGTTATTCCAGGAGTGAGTTCTTTCCTGGCTACAGCGGCTGCCTTAAAGCAGGAATATACCCTTCCCGATG
>JAQSXM010000023.1 GCA_029256645.1 Sporomusa sp.
TATCATCTGGTTACTGAATATAGTCCGGAGGTTATTCTTAAGGTCGAAACAGCATTGCATTCAGCCGGGATAACAGATTATTCATTGCAGGGGATCCCGCCCACCTTAGAAGATATTTTTGTACACCTTGCCGGACAAGGAGGTGCAGCATGTACGCCGTAGAGACAGAAAACCTTACCCGGGTGTTTGGTGACTTTATTGCTGTCAATCAAGTTAATTTGAAGATCCCTCAAGGTAGTATTTATGGCTTTCTGGGCCCAAATGGTTCCGGAAAATCGACTACAATCCGGATGTTGTGCGGAATTCTCACACCTACACGCGGCAATGGCCGTCTGCTTGGTCTTGATTTGGCGACCGAGGGGGAAACCATCAAGGAAAAAATTGGCTATATGTCCCAGAAGTTCAGTCTATATGAGGATCTTACTGTTTTACAAAACCTTGAGTTCTATGCCGGACTTTACAGCCTCACTGGCTCCAGACGGCAAGAACGGATCGAGGCAATGCTGGCTATGGCAGGCCTTCAGCAGCGGCGTGATGATCTTACAGCTAATCTGTCCGGCGGGTGGAAGCAGCGGTTAGCTTTAGGCTGCTCAATTCTCCACAACCCGCCGCTGCTTTTCCTTGATGAACCCACCGGGGGGGTTGACCCTATGTCCCGCCGCATGTTTTGGGATATTATTTACCAACTGGCTCATCAGGGAACAACAGTGATGGTGACTACCCACTTCATGGATGAGGCTGAACACTGTGATGCAATCGGCTTTATTTACGAGGGAACGCTGATTGCCGATGATACGCCGGCCAATCTTAAGCGAAACCTGCCTGGCCTGCTTTTGGAAATTCCCACTGAGGATCCGATGGGGATGTTTACTGTATTAGCGGCACAGCAAAGGGATGTTCTTGATATTTATCCCTATGGAACCAGCGTCCATGTTCTCATCCATGAAGAGCGGCTGGTTGACTATAAGGAGTATGCTTATCGAATAATTAGACCATCGCTTGAAGATGTTTTTGTTTATTATGTTAAATCAAAGCGCAAGGAGATGGTTGTGTGATTCGTCTGAAGGCCTTGCTAATTAAAGAGTTTATCCAAATGCGACGAGATCGCCTGACTTTTGGGATGATGGTCGGACTCCCTATTATTCAGCTTCTGTTGTTTGGTTTTGCCATCAATACTGATGTAAAACATCTCTCGACAATTGTTTTCGATCAGTCACTTCAGCAGGAAGGTCGCGACTTGTTGTCTGCCTTTCAGGCCAGCGAATATTTTAATATTAAATATGTCGCAACAGATTATCAAGAAGTGACTGAAGCCATTGAAAGTGGAAAAACCAAGGTTGGGATTATTATTCCCCCGGATTATACCGAAAATATTAAGCATGGCCGCAGTGCGGCCGTGCAGGTTATTGTTGATGCTTCAGACTCGATGACCGCCTCTTCAGCAATCACATCTGCCCAGTTAATCGGGCAAATCCGGTCGCAGGAAATACTTACCCAACGCTTGCAGGGAACGCAGGGCAAGCAGGTGGCTTTGCCGATTGATATCCGCATTCGCCCCTGGTATAATCCGGACTTCATCTCGCCCTTTTATATGGTCCCGGGGATTTTAGGTATTGTGCTTACAATGACAATGGTCATGATCACCTCGATGGCTATAGTTCGTGAACGGGAAAGGGGCACATTGGAGCAGCTTATTGTTACCCCCATGAAGTCACACGAGTTAATGCTGGGGAAAATTATTCCCTATATTTTCGTGGGCTATGTCCAGGCGACGCTGGCGCTGGCTGTTGGTGTACTTGTCTTTGATGTACCGTTAAGGGGCAGTATCGGACTGCTCTATGGCTTAACCACTCTGTTTATCATTGCTTCCTTATCGCTGGGGGTTCTTATCTCCACAATAGCAAAAACACAGATGCAGGCAATGCAGATGTCTTTCTTTATATTTCTACCCAGCGTGCTATTATCTGGTTTTATGTTTCCCAGAGAGGCGATGCCGCAGCTTTTTTACCAACTAGGCCATTTGTTGCCGCTGACTTTTTACCTGGAAATCTTACGAGGGATTGTGCTTAAAGGAATCGGTATCAATTTCTTATGGTCACAGGTATTTGCATTAATTGTCTATATTGTGGCAGCACTGACCATCAGTATTATGAAATTTCAAAAGAAAATTGCTTAGCAATTGTACGAGAAAAGCCGCGTCCAATCAAAGGACGCGACTTTTTAATAGCTGCAGACTATTGCACAGCGCCGATTCGTTGTAAAGCCTCTTTAACTAATGCTTTTTTCGCTTCAGTCAGGGGTGCAGCCGGCGGCAGAACATATGTAGAGATATCAATACCACTCATTTTTACAGCTTCTTTAACGACACTGTAGAAAGGAGACTCTAAAGAGAAGATTGGCGGGATATATGACAGGAGTTTCTGCAATTCAATGAGGCGGTTGCCATCTTGCTCCTGGAACGCGCGGTAAATACCTTTGGTAAGGTAGGGGGCAAAGTTTGCACTGGAGGGAAAACCACCATCACCGCCGATAATCAGCGTGTCAAGCAGGTATTCATCAAAGCCGGCATATACGGCAAAATCCGGACGGACAGGCTTGACTGCCAGGATAATGTCCCGAATATGCCGCATAGAATCGACAGTATCCTTAATTCCCACAATAGAGGGGAATTCAAGAGCCAGTCTTTTCACCAGGGCCGGGCTTAGATCCTGGCCAGTAAGGGCCGGGAAATTGTAGAGAATGATCGGCAATTCCACTTCCTCGGCTACGCTTTTGTAGTAATTGTAGATGTTTTCTTCGGTTAAGATGGCGTAATACGGATTGACTAAGACAGTCCCGGCCGCGCCGATGGCTTTGGCATGATGACCGAAATGAATCGTTTCCTCAGTACCAGGCGCAGCAATGCCTATTAGTGTCGGTAGACGGTGATTTGTATATTTTACGCAGAATTCGGCTACCTCTTTGCGCATATCTGCAGACATCTGACTAAATTCACCGGCGCTGCCCAGAAAAAACAGGACATCGACCTTGCTGGCAATTAGGTGGTCAATTATTCGTCCCATGCCGGACTTGTCCAGTTTGCCTTCCTGGTTCAAGATCGTTGGAACCGGTGGGATAATTCCTTTAAATAAGGGGGTAATCACAGTCATTCCTCCCATGATGTTGATGATTATTAATTATACCATGAGTTTGAGGATTATGATGTTGGAGAGTTAGTGTGATGCCTTTTATTAGGCGCAGTAATGCACTTATGTAAGAAAAGATTGACAATTTCCAGAAAGTATGTTAAATTTTTAACAAAGTCAGGCGTCAGTTTGACCGTTATAATGATGGCCAGAGCATCAGAGAGGCGCAAACTTAAAAGGGAATTAAATTCCTGTAAGTTTTGCGCCTTTTTCTATCTCTTTGTGTTAAGTACCGACTTTTGCGAAAGGAGGTGGTAGGTGATGAGTCAAACAATGGGTATTGAGGCTGCCTTAATGTGGTTTTTGTTTGGTTCGTTCTTTCTTTGCCGGGCTTTTTGTTTAGTGGCAACCTTACAGGACAATTGGAAACATTCATAATGGTTGGCTGAACAGAGCTCTTTTGTTTTTTATCCCGCAATGGATGAATAACAAAAGAGTTTTTGTTTTTTAATCAAAAAAGTGAGAGCATAGTCTGTATGCTCTCACTTAAAACTTTTAACTTATTTGCTGTATGTTAGTAGATAGTTTTGCCCCAATTGTTCGTACATCTCTAAGTGTTGGACGACCGCAACTTCTTGTGTTTTACTCAAGTTGTTGACGAACGTGCTTCCAATTGCTTCTTTGACGATACTTTCAATTTCAAAGGTACAATAGCCTAAAAAGGCTAAGCGTTTTATTAACAGCAAAATACGCTGTTTCATATTCATACCGATTCCTCCATTATTGTAAATTTTAAATTGGTAATTCATTACGTTCTTTGAACGTAATCAGCCGCAATTACCCTCGACTACTACCAATTGCTATTAGAACAAAGAGAAATTCGGAGAATTACTTTTTCTAAATAGAGGTTTTAAACCAGATGGCCAATAATCCTATTTATCATATCATGATGCGGAAACAGAGTCAAGCGTTAATTTAATTATCCACTATTTGCTAGCCTTGGCTAAGCCTGCTTGACAGCAAGAACAATCCTAATACTACTGGCAGATAAGAGGTATTGCCTTAGCCGGTAATTAAGGGCTAAGGGAAGATATCGTACATGGTTTTCATTGGAGAGGTTATACTATGACCGGAGGCGAGGAGCTGTGAAAAACGAGTTTGGTCAGGTTATTCCCATGTCTGCTTGGCGCTCGTCCGGCGGTTTTCCGTCTGCCATGAACCGACCGGCTGCAGAGCAAACGGTGAAGGCGCTGGTTTATCCGGAGGACGGCGAATATATTGTGGTTTTTGGACAGCCGCCATATATGTGGCGCAGGCATAGATCCCTTAAAGAGGTAGAGCAAACGTACTTTTATTTTGATTGGTCTGTGCCGCAGGAGGTTCAGACCGCTGGTAATGTCCCGGTACTTGTTGGTAAACTATAAGTGTATGGATAAAAACTCCCAGGTTAGCCTGGGGGTTTCTTTATTTTATAATATGAAACAAGAATGTATTGATTGGCTGGAATATGTTGAATCACGGAATTTTTAACAGTTGTCGCCAGTAAACTTACAATAGGGAGTTTATCTGGAAACCAAAATTCCAAAAAATCCAGACTATAGTCGTGCTATTGGTTTTGAGTGGGTAACCGTGTTATAATAGGTGCGTTAACGTGTTTAAAGGAGCTAAAAGGGTGACCATGACTAGCATAAAAAATGTCTATGATGAAGTCCGTGTTTTTTTTGATGAAGAATCGGAATGGGACGTAGCGATAAAACGTGAATGGATTGAAGGTTTCTTGCGGCAAAAAGCCTGGCAGGGAGCTAATGATGAGGCACTAAGGGATACATGGCGCAATCTTCATATGTTTGTATTATATTTAGCTTATTCAGGTGAAACTGTCGTCGATGAGATGACGGCTTCTGAATATAGTTTGGCTATCGAATGGATGATTGTAC
Organism: Sporomusa sp.; assembly: GCA_029256645.1. The sequence goes on from JAQSXM010000023.1 coordinate 5,063, forward strand.
AAATAGAGGATTTTAAGCCTAATGTCAAAACTGTACGACATCTGTTTGACGTGTTGCTGGAGTTTTATGAATTTCTGGCTACCAAAAAGATAGTTGCGGAAACAGCAGGGTTGCAGCAGGCAAAGGAGTATATGACTGGCGGCAAACGGCTTAAATTTATCGAAGCGGATAGCGAACAGGATGAATTGCAGCTATTTGAGGAAGGAGCGAGTTCATCATCTAAATCATTGCTGACGATGCCTAAGGATTTAGGGCGAATTGTTGGTGAGGCAGTTGAACGGCTGATGATTAAGTTTAGTGCTTATTTCCAGCAGGAGAATTTTGTCGATGACTTCGACCGGGCGCTAATGCTTTATCTTGGTCCTTTAAATCAAATGCCGGAAGACGAAGATGACGATGAGTTTTGGTTGGGGTTCTGGGACTATTTTCTATTTGACTATCATCTGCTTTCAAATGACAAAACGCCGTTGGTTCAGTTTAATATGGATTATAGTGAACGCCTGGCTAGTGAAGAACGGAAGATATTGCAAGAGCTTATGGGTGCAAAATTCACCGTGTTTTATGTAGAAAGCGTAATTAATCAGGATTGGGTTGAGTGTATTAACCTACTAACAGAAGAAAAATTCCGTCTTCCTAACCCTAATTTCGATTATAAGCTTGTGAAAAAGCTGCTGTTTTATGGCCATGTTTTCTTGCAACAGGAAGAAAAGGAACTGGTTATGATCAATTTCATTACTAGTGTTGAAATAAGCAGCAATTTGCGCAGACGGATTAAAGAAGAAATTATCCGCCAGAAAGTCATGCTGCAGATTCAGCAACCGGATGCGACCTGGAATGATTTTGTGCAGCGCCATGCTAATGCAGTGCGGCATACCATTGATCTTTTAGCTACATGGGCCAGGGTCAATGTTACCTCATATGCACAGGTTGAGCGTATTTTCCCACATTCTGTAAATCATGAAAAAACCAATATTGTTAATAGTGAGGTTTTAGAGCTAATCGAGCGGTTTATGCCTAAATTTGGCTATTCCCACCATGATGCTGTGTTGGCGCAGAAATTGTGGCAAGATTTCTCTTATGCAGGAACTGTTAATGTTCGTAAGCCTGCCGCCTGGGCATCTGCCGTTATTTTTGCTTATTCTCAGATTAATACTGGTGATGCCGAGGTGCCGGCTGAGACATTGGCCGAAGAAATGGCCATAAGCAAATCCAGCATTAGTGTAAACCGCGCTAAAATGTTTGAAGTACTAAAACTGGAACGTTATGACCTCCGTTATCTAAGTGAAGAGGGCATGATTTCGTTGTTATACGACTTGCAGTAAATGTTAGGAGGGATGGAGAATGGAATGTCCTAACTGCAGTGCACACCTTGAATCTGGAGTCAGTTCGTGTCCGAATTGCGGACAGGAACTGGCAGTTAAGGTGCTCAGCCGTCAGGAACGGGATAATTTCGATGGGGTTACTATTGAAGAAAAAAATGATGGTGACAGTCGGCGCCGGTACAATAGTTATGAATCCAGCGATAGGGCACGGGTTAAAGGTGTTAATCTTGTTTTTGATTCCTCTGGCTGGATGGGAAAACTAATTATTGCTGCCATATTTGCAGTATTGGTGTTCTTTTTCCTGCCACTGCTGTTATTTATTTTGCTGGCAGTTGGTGCGGTGCTTGTTACTGTCTGGTTATTACGGATGTTTAGAAGATAGGAAAAGAATAAAACGCGGGCGCAATTGCGTCCGCGTTTTTTAGTAAGCGAGAAAGCTCTAACTAATGTTAACCCATGAGTTATGATGCAGCTTTATTTTATTCAGATAATAACTGATTTTTTAATGCCTGATATTCTTGAGTAAAATATACGCTATTTTGCGCTTCGCGATGATCAAACCCATAGGCGCGGCGGCTGACGGCCAGGACGGGTGGTGCTTGAATCCGTTTAGCGACTGCCATGCCGGTATAAAGGCGCCACCAGCGCTCAAGATCCTCAATAAATTCACGCGGTCCGGGGAAAAGCTTGTTTACTAAGCCGGGCTCGCAGCCCAGTTTTTGCTCAAGAACATCTATGCCCTGAGTATACCATAGTAGAACATCTTCCGGGGTCACCCTGTTCCAATACTCCATAAAGGCCCGAAATAAAAAATCATGGTAGGGGTAGATAATGGGATCACCCTTGCCTTCATCGACCGATTGATCAAATGAAAGCTCGGCGCTTGGCACCAGATTAATCATAGCCTGGGGAATTATTTCACAGCTATAAACCTGCGTGTTTAAATAATGTGCCAACTGATAGACCTGATGTTTCCATAAATCAGCCAAAGCGGCTAAGAAGCCGGCTTGGTCGCCATACAGTGTAGCGTAGCCAACAGTAAGCTCGCTCTTGTTGGCATTACAGGTAAACCCGCCGCCAAAGGCAGCGGCAATGCCTGAGAGCAGCCGGGCTGACCGGTCACGGGCCTGGATATTCTCCAACACAAAGGATGATACTGACAGATTGCTTTGCAGGCCGCTCCCGAGATGGTTTATAGGGGTATCGCTTATCTGGGCGGCTGTATGTTCCACTGCTTGTTCGATAGGCATAACAGTATACAAACAACCAAGATTACGGGATAACTGTTCAGCCAAATCTTTGGTTGTTTTTGAGTTGAATTTACTGGGCATGTTTACCAGAAGAATATTGTCCGGTTTTAAAACACGGGCATACAGCGCAGCAGCCACTGCCGAGTCGATGCCGCCTGATACCCCGATCACTATCTTGGTCATGCCAATTGACTGCAGGAATTGCTTAATACCGTAGCAGATTGCCTGGTACAGGCTGTCAATGGTGAAGTCATCAGGTACACCGACAGGTGTAAGATTTTGTCCGCCGGAGCTAACGTCCAGCTCAAGATAATCAAGTGTTTCTGTGAAGGGCTGACAATAGGCGATAATTTGACCGGAACTACTATATACGGTGCTGAATCCATCAAAGGTGTAGACCGTTTTACCGTTGTTTTGCAAGCCGGTATTGTTAACGTAGAGCAGGGGGGTGCCTGTATCCCGGGCCTGTTTGGAAAAAATTCTGTTGCGTTTATTGTTTTTGCCCAGCGTAAACGGTGAGCTCGAAATATTAATGATTAAGTCTAACGGGCCGTTGGCAGATAAAGCAGCAATCGGATCAACGCTGTAATCATCATTCCAGCCGTCCTCGCAAATAATGCAGCCCAGCTGATATTCTCTGCCCTTAATTGATAGTTTTACAGGCGTTAATAATGTCTCTACATCCTGTCTAAGTTCAAGTGCCAGCTTGCGTAAGCTGACAAAATGCCGCGTATCGTCAAATTCACGGTAATTTGGATGTAATGTTTTGATACGGGTGGCGGTTAATTGACCATTGTTGGCAACAAAGCAGGCATTATGTTTGCGTACCCGGCCATCGTCACCATGCTTGTCCCATTGAACTGCTACATTACCAAAGATGATGCAGATATCCTGAGCAGCAGCGATTATCCTCCGGCCAAAAGCCTCACAATCGCGCAGATAGGCCTGCTGTTCCCAGGTATCGCCCAACAAATAACCGGGAATAGCCATCTCCGGGAAGATAATGATATCAGCTTGGTGGTTACGGGCATCGTTAATCATGGTTAACATCTTGGCGGTATTTAAATCCGGCCTGCCAGGAATAACTTCCATCTGGCCTAAAGCTATTTTGAGCAAAAAAATTTCACCTCAAATCGTACAAATGACATGCAGTGTACTTTTTCGCTGCCAGGCAGCGCTTGTCCTTCAAAACAATGCTAATATGTTATTATTTGTAGCTTTGTTAGGTTTAGACGTCACATTGTGTTTTTTTAGCTAAATATGAGAGCCGCCAGGAATGAATGGCGGCTTAATTAACTAACGCACAACATAATGAATACTGACTTCCGACTGTTCTGAGAGATCGACTACTGACTGGTCATCAAACTGGACCATAGACAGTGAGGGTTTCTCCTTGTTTATAAATACGACCCGTCCCTCGCGACCATCAGTAAGTGCTACCCTGTTACCTGAGAGAAAATTGGACATACTGTCAATAAAGGTTATACACACTTTCGGGTCAAGCCTGTAAACCTCATCTCGCAGCTTCTGCAGACTCAAATAAGGGCTCAGTTTTGATTGTGGATCTTCCCGGTTGATAGTGAGGCTTTCGTCATATAAATCAGCTACAGCAATAATCTTTGCATATGGATGAATGTAATAATCAGTGATTCCACCGGGATAACCGCTGCCGTCCCGCCGCTCATGATGCTGAAAGACGGCTGCAGTAATGCTCTGAGAGATAGCGGAGATTTTGCTGACAAGTTCATATCCATAGGAAACATGTTTTCTGTATTGCTCATACGCTTCCGGCAGCAGTTTAAAAGGCCTATGTAACAATTCAGGTGCTAAGCGGGACTTGCCGACGTCATGTAATAGGCCAGCCAGGGAAATAGCGCTAATTTGTTCTGGCGGATATTTCAGCCAGGTGGCAATAAGGGCTGAGATTGCGCTGACATTAACGCTATGATACATTGTATAATCATCGCATGGCGGCAGATTATAGAGACGGTCAATCACATTGCCGGCTTCGGCGACATTGGCGGCAATATCCGCAGCTGTGGTGGTAAAGGCTTCGAGTGGAATTTCCTGGGTAGCTCTGATATCATCAAATGCTTTTTGCACGACCAGGACTGATTTGTTATACGTATTAAGGAATTTCTGTATCTTGGGATCGAGAAGCGGATTGGCTGAAGATATTTCGCTATAAATAAAAACTTTGGGGACCTGCCAGTTACCCAGTTTTTGAATATTGTGCTGGCTGAGGATACTGTTCTTAGCAAACAGTATTTTCCCATCATCTGAACAGACATCGTGAGACAACTCCATCCCAGGAACCAGAAACTCAGTCTGATGCTCAATAATCTTACGTTTTTCATCGCCGACTTCGCTCATAAGCACCTCTCAGTAAAGCGTTACACATACAGGGATAAAGATAGACTTAGTCGCTCTTAACCCACGTGTAGCAGTAGGGGGTCTAGAGCGACCTGAAGATTCCATAAATGGACAAATATAGATAATAATTTCGACATCAGAAAAAAGAATCCTCCACTAACCTTTAATATATTTGCAGGAAAAATTTGCTGATTTATTAGCAGGAATTTTATAATTAGTGGATAAGTAATATACGAGTATATTTATGGAGGTGTTACAATGTCCGATTGTTCGACAATTATGGCGATTATCCAGGCCAACCGGGTAGAAACAGCTGTAAAAGTTCAAGATGTGCTAACGAAATATGGCTGTCATATTCGGGTACGGCTGGGACTGCATGATGCAGCGGTTGGTGGCTGTACTAACAGTGGCATCATATTACTGCAGTTATGTGGTGAGGATGTACCGGTTGATCAGATTGAACAGGAACTAAAAGTAATACCTGATGTAAAAGTTAAGTATATGACATTAGAATAAGAAAGTACGAGCGCGGTAACCCGCGCTCGTACTGTTTATTGACAAATTGAGGGAACAATTATATACTGTGAAAAAAATGCAAAAGCTATGGACAAGAATTCTGATTGGAGGGACTACTCTTGCCAGCAAATGTATATTTTATTCCGGTGGCTGATGCTCTGCCGCCAAATGAACAAGCTAAGGTAATGGCCAACATATTCGAGTCTTCCGGTGCTGCTCGGACTGTTGGCAGTAATGATTTAGTTGCGATAAAAGTTCATGTTGGTGAAAAGAAAAATACAACCCATGTCAAGCCTGAATTAGTGAGGGAATTGGTGCAAAAAACTAAAATCTTAGGCGGTCAGCCATTCCTTACTGAAACCTCTACATTATACAAGGGCGAGCGTGAAAATGCTGTAAAACATATTCTTCACGCCCACAAACATGGTTTTAGTATCGAAAATACAGGTGCGCCATTCATTCTGGCTGATGGTTTGGCAGGCAATACTGAGCATGAAGTTGTTGTTAACGGTGAGCTACATAAATCTGTCAAAGTAGCCAGAGAAATCTTAACAGCCGATTGTTTGCTAGTTGTTTCGCATCCAACCGGGCATCCTGCTGCCGGCCTGGGCGCTTGCATCAAAAATCTTGGTATGGGGCTAGCCAGCCGCATGGGCAAAATGCGCCAGCACTCGGCCATGTTGCCTGAGGTCAGCAATAAGGCATGCCAGTTTTGCCAAAAATGTATTAAATGGTGTCCTCAGGATGCCATTGTTGAACAAGCCGGTAAAGCATATATTGTTACTGAGAAATGTATTGGCTGTGGTGAATGTCTGGCTGTGTGCCGGTTTGATGCTGTAAAATATGACTGGAATGCAGAGTCAGGATTCATGCAGCGGAGTATGGCCGAACATGCCTATGGGACAGTATTTGATAAACAGGGGAAATGTTTCTTCTTCAATGTGCTTATCGATATGACCAAAGACTGCGACTGCTTTAGTGTAAAACAGTCCAAACTTATTCCAGATATCGGTATATTAGCTTCCAGTGATCCTGTAGCTATTGATAAGGCCACTCTTGATCTGACGGCTAAGGGGCACGGAAAAACTCTGGCTGAAATGTCATATGCTCATCATGATGCGATGATTCAAATAGAACATGCTGCAAAAGTTGGTATGGGGTCACTGGAATATCAGCTAATCACAGTTAAATAAGCTGTAAAAACAGCCTACTATTAAAATAGACCAGTAGTTACTAATGGTAGGTAAGGGAGATGCGGGTACGATGAAGACGAATGCCGCCAGAATATTAGATGGTCTTAAGATTGTATATGAACTAAGAGAATATAAAGTAGATGAAAATGATTTAAGCGCGCAACATGTCGCAGATAAAGTCGGGATGCCGCATGCTCAGGTGTTCAAAACATTAGTAGCCAGTGGCGATAAGACTGGTGTGATTATGGCCTGTATTCCAGGCGATGCCGAGCTTGACCTTAAGGCTTTGGCAGCCGCGAGCGGCAATAAAAAAGTAGAAATGGTGCCGTTAAAAGAGGTTCAACCGCTGACTGGTTATATAAGAGGTGGTGTGTCACCACTTGGTCCCAAGAAACGCTATCCTGTATTTCTGGATGCAAGTGCCGGTAAGTGGCCGGCAATTGCAGTCAGTGCCGGGATACGGGGATGCCAGCTTGTTGTTGCTCCTGATAAGCTGGCACAGGCCATAAATGCTACATTATGTCAGATTTCCCGTAACTGCTAGGGGTTGATTTTTCAAATGTCCGGGGAGGAGTTTTCTTACTATGGAAATCACTATTCATAACAGTATAAGCAATGTTGTTCCCAATGGCCGGTTAGGTTATCTAACTATCCAGAATGTTGTCGTCCGGGGGACACCGCCAGGTTTGAGCCAGGAGTTTACTCAACTGCAAGCAGAAGTAGCTAAGGCATATAATCTGGATATACTTCCAAAGCATCCTCGGATTTTGTCAGTCCGTAATATGTATAAAAAGCTTGATTTTGATCCGTCACGCTATCGTCCGGCGTCTGAAGCACTGGTGCGGCGGGTGCTGCAAAAGAAAGACTTATATTTTGTGAACAGTGCGGTAGATGTTAATAATTATTGCTCTATCAAATATTTATTGCCGTTTGGCCTATATGACTTAGACCAGATAAGCAGTAATATTGTTTATCAACGAGCCAATGAAGGCAGCTATCTTAATATAGCTGGCAATGTAGTTTCTACTGAAAACAAACCCTTTTTAACAGACAATAACGGCGTGTTTGGCAATCCTACCTCGGATGCGCGCCGGACTGCCGTCACGCTGACAACCCGGAATCTCTTGGCTGTTGTCTACGCTGATGAATGTACCGGCACCGATGAATTGCAGGAGATCCTTAATTTTGCCGGAGAGATGTTTGTTTGTTATAATGGCGGAACGGTGGCAGAAAAAAATATTGCTCATACAAAATAAGTTAGGCTATTGGGAGGAGTATATTTATTATGTATGTTAGTACACGCGGTGCAGCCGCAAAGCTAACGGCGGCTCAGGCCATTGCTCAGGGGATTGCCCCTGACGGCGGTTTGTTTGTGCCGGAGGCCATACCGTTGATAGACGGGCAGTTTTTGACCAGTCTGCTCCCGCTCACTTATCAAGAGCGGGCAACAGCCATTTTGCGTTTGTTTTTGACTGATTATACTGAGGTTGAGCTAACTGAATGTGTGGCAGGTGCTTATGGCGGTGGGAAGTTTTCGAATACTGCTGTAGCCCCTGTTGCCAAGGTAGCTGATGGAATATTTGCGTTGGAACTATGGCATGGGCCGACCAGTGCCTTTAAGGATATGGCGCTGCAGCTATTGCCCAGGCTCCTGGTTTGCGCTCTCAAAAAAATTGGTGAGCAGGCCGAGATTGTTATTCTAGTTGCGACATCAGGCGATACCGGCAAGGCGGCACTTGAGGGTTTTAAAGATGTTGAGCAGACGCGGGTTATCGTGTTTTACCCTGAGGATGGCGTTAGCCAGATTCAACGACTGCAGATGGTTACCCAAGAAGGCGATAATCTTAGGGTAATCGCAGTTAAAGGTAATTTCGATGATGCCCAGACGGGTGTTAAACAGATCTTTAGTGACAATGATTATAACGCCGAGCTTGCTGAGCACGGATTTAAGCTGTCATCGGCTAATTCGATAAACTGGGGCCGGCTTGTACCACAAATTGTATATTACTTCAGTGCCTACGCCGATTTGGTGAAAGAGAAGCACATCACATCTGGTACTTTCGTCAACTTTGTTGTGCCGACAGGTAATTTCGGTAACATATTGGCCGGTTATTATGCCAAGCTGATGGGATTACCTATTAATAAGCTAATATGTGCGTCAAATAGCAATAATGTACTGACAGACTTTCTTACAACCGGCATTTATAGTCGCAATCGTCAGTTCCATAAAACATATTCACCTTCAATGGACATTCTTATTTCAAGTAACCTGGAACGGTTGCTTTATCATATAACAGGCGGTAATTCGGCACAAGTCAGTCAATGGATGACAGAACTCAATACTACCGGGCAATATAAAATTGCCGATGAGTACTTGGCCGCTATCCAAGCTGTATTTCCGGCAGCCTGGGTAAGTGATGAAGCCACATCGGCAACAATCGGCCAGGTTCATAAAGAGTATGGTTATCCGCTTGATCCCCATACGGCAGTTGCCTGGCAGGTTGCTGAAAATTACCAACGCCAATCGGGCGACACTACCCCTGCTGTCATTGTTTCTACGGCTAGCCCATTTAAGTTTAATGAAACAGTCCTTACTGCTTTAACCGACAGTAACAGCCTTAGGGACAAAACTGAATTTGTTGTCTTACAGGATTTGGCTCAGATAATTGGCATACCGGTACCGCCGGCACTTGCTGAACTTGAGGGTAAGCCTGTCCGGCATACTGCTGTATGTGAAAAACAAGATATGCCTGCTGTAGTAAAAGCTCAATTGCAGGTAAAGTAATCCAATATAAAGCATAAATGTCACATAACCTTAGGTTATGTGGCATTTATGCTTTTAATGTTATGCTATTATGCAATTAATAGATGCTATATCAAAAAAAAATAAGATTTTTGACGAAAAAAGGCATTATGAATACAAAATACTTATGTTATAATTATATAGGCTAGCCCACAAAACCGCGATATGTGAAAAGGAGTATTGAACATGAACGGAAATATTTATTATAATTTAAGTCCGGCACAATTGGTAGAAACTGCGATTAGGCGGGACGAGGGGCAGTTAACTGCCAGCGGCGCGCTACAGGTAACCACTGGTAAATATACAGGTCGCTCGCCAAATGACAAATTTGTTGTGGACTCTGCTGCGGTACATGACAAGATTGACTGGAATAGTAATAAGGCTTATTCATCAGATAAATTTAATCAGTTATACAACCGGATGTTAGCTTATATGCAGAATCGGGAACTATTTATTTTTAACGGTTTTGCCGGCGCAGATGCGAGCAGTCGTATTAGTGTTCAGTTTGTGAATGAGTTTGCCTGGCAAAATCTGTTTGTGCAGCAGCTGTTTATCCGTCCGGAGACTGTGCAACCAGACCTTATTCCTGATTATAAAGTAATTTGTCTCCCGGGGTTTAAGGCTGACCCTGCTATGGACGGGACAGCCTCAGAGGCTTTCATTATCCTGAATTTTGAACAGCGCTTGGTGCTAATTGGCGGCACCCATTACGCCGGGGAAATGAAAAAATCGATATTTACGGTTATGAACTTTATCTTACCTGCGAGGAATATTTTATCGATGCACTGCTCTGCCAATGTTGGATCCAAAGGGGATACCGCCCTGTTTTTCGGACTAAGTGGCACTGGAAAAACCACCTTGTCAGCTGATCCGGAGCGTCGCTTGATTGGTGATGATGAGCATGGGTGGAGTGATGAGGGTATTTTCAATATTGAAGGTGGCTGTTATGCTAAGTGTATCGGTCTTAAGCATGAGACTGAACCACAGATTTGGGAAGCTATCCGGTTTGGCTCTGTCTTAGAGAATGTAGTAATTGATCCTATAACCCGCAAGCCAGATTTTGCTGATGCCTCAATCACCGAAAATACAAGGGTTGCTTATCCAGTTGACTATATCCCTAATGCGTTAATCCCGGGGGTAGCCGGGCATCCGCAAACAATCGTGTTTCTGACCGCCGATGCCTTTGGCGTTTTGCCGCCGATCTCTAAGCTAAATGCTGAGCAGGCTATGTACCACTTCTTATCAGGGTATACTAGCAAGCTTGCTGGCACCGAACGCGGCATCACTGAACCTCAGGCTACATTCTCTGCTTGCTTTGGCGCGCCGTTTTTACCCCTATCTGCACTTAGATATGCTGAGCTCCTGGGCGAAAAACTCAAGCGTCACCAGACTCATGTATTCTTGATTAATACCGGTTGGTCGGGTGGCTCATACGGGGTTGGCAATCGC
>JAQSXM010000024.1 GCA_029256645.1 Sporomusa sp.
GCTGTCAGGGCGATCAGCCCCATTTCGGACATCCCGCCAGGGGCCATACTTATAAAGGTTGTAATCAATGACATTGAGTAGAAATGTGAAATGATAAAAGCAACTCCCAGGAGCGATAGAATTACTGCCAATACACTGAAAAAACTTGATACGGCAATCCGTCTCCAGTTGGGCAGGCTGCTGAAATCAACATCGATGCCCATACGAATGCCTATTACGATTTGCGCCAGAGAAATGACCGCAGAGGGTAGTGCGGGAGCATGAACACCGGCTAATACAAGGAGTGCTGTGCCGAGGATCGGCGCAATTACATATGCATTAGAAAGATGAATCCGAGTGGCCAGTTTTAGTAACACCAGGATAGTCACTGCAAAAACAACCAGTACCGGAATGTCACTGGGACTGAGGGGTGGTATCAGCTGGCTGGCGGTAGTAACTTTGTCAGCAATCCCGTGTAATGCCAGCAGTGGAACCATAAATACAACAGTAATCACACGAACGGTTTGCATCAAGGTTACTACCGAGACATCAGTGCCGTCGGTTTCTTCACAAATAATTGACATCTGAGATAACCCGCCAGGTATGCTGCCAATGACACTGTTGGCAATACCAATACCTACATAACGGTTGGAGATATAACCTGTAACCAGGCAAAGCGTAATCAGGATTAAGGTAATTGCCAGCATTAATGGTAATTGATAAAGAACCTGATGGGCAACTGTTGGTGTGAAAGGGCTGCCCATCACATAGCCCAGAAATACCATGCCGATATTGCGAAACTTTTTCGGCCAATAAACCTCTTTTCTGGCAAAGGTTTTCCAAAGCATGGCCACAACCAGCGGTCCTAATGTCCAGGGTAACGGGACATGACTTATACTAAATAAGTAGCCGCCCAGAACGGCAAGCAAGAATAGTCGCAGCGATTGCTTATACATAATTCACCTTTTTTGAATGTAATGAATATATATTACCACTTTTAATCTAAAAGTAGAAATACGACAGGACCTGAAGAAAGCAGGTTCTGTCGTATTTAACAGCGTATTACTTAGAGAAGCAGCCGTTTAGAAAGGAATTATTCCAATAGCCAGTGAGAGAGCCAGCATCACTAAAGAGGTGCCGATTGCCCATAACAGGGTGTATTTCTGGAAATCACCAAATTCGACCCCGTTCAGACCTACCAGGAGGTAGGTTGATGCAACCAGTGGGCTTAGCAGATGTGCGCCCTGGCCAATTAAGGAAGCGCGGGCAATCTCAGCCGGGGTGATGCCGTAGGTTGCCGCAGTCTTAACCAGGACAGGTATTACACCGAAGTAAAAGGCATCATTTGTCAGGAAGAAGGTAAAGGGCAGGCTGGCTAAAGCCGTAATCAGGGCCAAATGCGGTCCCATAGAGGCTGGAATGACTGATACCAGTGAGTTGGCCATAGCATCAACCATCTTGGTGCCAGACATGATGCCCATGAAAATACCGGCTGCGAAAACCATGGCTATAACCGGCAATGCATTGGCAGCATGGGTTGCAATACGAGCCTGCTGGTCTTTGAGCTTGGGATAGTTAATAATCAAAACAAGTGAAGTGCCGATCATAAACAGAACATTGAGGGGTAACACCTCTTTAACTAAAGCGGCCATCAGGATAATGGTTATACTCAAGTTAACCCAGAATAGGTGGGGGCGTTTGAGCTTTTCGGCTTCGATGTCAACAGCGGCAGTTGCCGTTTCGGCAATTACATCATGCATCTGCAGGGTGCCCAGCCGGGCGCGTTCTTTTAATCCAATACGGTAGGCTACAAACAGTACCCAAATGGTGCCGGCAATCATCGCCGGAATCAAAGGCACAAATACATCGGCGGCCTCCAGGTTTAAAGCACTCATGACCCTGCCGGTAGGGCCGCCCCACGGCAGGATATTCATAACACCGTTCTGCATGATTGCCATGGCTGGCAAAACCATGGGGTGAATGCCCAGGCGGCGGTGAACAGCCAGCATCGCGGAACAGGTAATCATGTAGGTGGTTGAGCCATCACCATCAAGTGAAACGATACCTGCTAAAACGGCTGTACCAACAATAACTTTCATTGGGTCACCTTTTACGGCTCTTAAAATCTTGTTGATCAATGGATCAAATAAGCCGGCGTCAATCATAACACCGAAATAAAGTATGGCAAAACAAATCATGATTCCTGTAGGGGCAACTTTTTTGATTCCATCAAGCGACATTGCACCAAGGTTAGGTCCAAAGCCAAGGACAATGCCAAAGGCCAGTGGCACTAGCATTAGAGCGGTCATTGCCGAAAGACGTTTGGTCATAATGAGGTACATAAAGACGATTACCATTAAGAATCCCATTAATGCGAGCATGGATTGATCTCCCTTCCTGACTAAAAATTACGACAATTTCTAACATGTACGAATCTGAGTATAGATTACTACCGTCTATAAGTAAAATTCAAACTCGTGATGGCTGGTTATCAAAATTATTGATATATTCCATGTATTATAACAACACTCCACCGCCAGTGCCTGACTTTCGCTTTGACCAACACACCACACACCTTAAAAATACTTTAGCGCATTGGATATAGTTTTTCTCAGAGAAAAGGCAATATGCTTATGCGAAAGAAGTTCACATGAGCATATTGCCTTTTATTGACGGGGGAGAATGAGGTTAAGGAAGTCCATATTTTTAACAAATTGAACAAATGCGCTGACGATGTTCATTTCCAGCAATTCTTCGTGGTAGAGCATCCAGGTTCGGCGCAGTATCGGATTACCCTCCTTATCGGTGATGATGACCTTATGCAGGTGTTCAATGTTACTAACAATGAGTGAGGGCATAATGGCATAGCCCAGGCCGCTTACCACCATCTCTTTACAGGTAGAGAGCTTGTCTACCTCCATGCTGATAGAGGGAGGCTCAGAGAAGTTTTCCCGCCACCATTTGTCAATCATTGCTTTAATTAATGAATCAGTCTGGTAGTTAATTCGTGGCAGTTTAGGTAAATCTCTTAGCTCTAACGGGCTGGCTGATGCAATACAAACAGGTTCCTCAAATAATAGATGCCGCTGGTTTTGCCAGCCATAATCTGAACTGACAAAACCGACATGAATATCCTGGTTATGCACCAGATTAAAGACATCGCGGCTCCAGCTTGTCGTTACTTTAAACTCAACATGCGGGTGTTCCTGCTTAAAGCACTTTAACAGGCGCGGCAGCATGTACATGGTAAAGTAGCTGGAGGCTCCCAGGCGTAGTGTTCCGGCTACGCTGCTATTCATATCGGTGACATGCTCTTTAATTCTACGCAGATTAAAAAGCATGTCAGTAGATGACTTCGCTAAGTATTCGCCCTGAGGAGTAAAATGTACCCCTTTGCTGGTACGGTAAACAATTTTAATACCGAACTCTTCTTCGATATTTCTGAGTCTTGCTGTCAGCGCCGGCTGAGATATAAATAATGCCTGGGCAGTTTTAGTAATATTCTTTTGCTCATAAAGAGCCTGTAAAATGAGCCAGTCCCGGTCTTCCATGAGTCATCCTCCTCAATGTGCTGTATTTGCTATGTACGCCGTCAGTATACCAGTCTCCTGTTTAGCAGGGAAACTTGTTGTGGCTGATATCCAAATATGTTATGGCTTTCAATCGTGTATATGTATTGTTGTTATTTCAGAATATTAGTTATAATATGCCATAGTTAGATTGTCAATCACGGGGAGGAGATTTAGTATGCCTAAACTGCTGAAAGCGGCGCAAGCCGGCAGCGTAGAATCGACAGATATCCTGATCATGGTGGCTCCTGCTGAGACTGGGGCTGGAATAAAGATTGAACTGGTCAGTCCCACTGTCCAGCAATACGGCGAACAGATTAAAAACGTAATTGTTAGCACACTTATCGCCCACGGTATTGAAGATGCTACTGTGCATGCCAACGATAAAGGCGCCTTGAATTTTACAATTGAAGCACGGGTAACAACAGCAATCAGCCGGGCGCTGAGCTAAGGAGGAGAAAGTTATGGAGAAAACATTACGCCGCGCGATGATGTTTATGCCGGGAAATAATCCATCCATGCTGCAGAATGCAGGTATTTACGGCGCTGATACTGTAATCTTTGACCTGGAAGATGCGGTAGCGATCAGCGAAAAAGATGCAGCCCGGCACCTTGTGCATAACGCGATTAAGTATTTTAACTATCCCTGTGAAGTGGCAATACGTATTAATCATATTCAGACACCTTATGGCGTGGATGACTTAAAGGTAGTACTTGCGGCTAAACCGGATCTAATCCGGTTGCCCAAAGCGGAGTCACCCCGTGATATTGAAGAGGTTGACGCAATCATCAGTGAAGCAGAAATCCGTTATAACTTTGCGCCTGGTTCAATTAATATGATGGCTGCTGTTGAAACCGCCAAGGGGCTGCGCAATGCCTATGAGATTGCTACCGCGAGTCCGCGGATGGTGGCGCTGGCCATTGGTGGCGAAGACTTCATCGCTGACCTTAAAACTACCCGCAGCAAAGATGGCAAGGAACTGTTTGTGCCCAGATCGCAGCTCTTGCTGGCAGCCCGTGCAGCCGGTATTGATGCCATTGACACTGTGTTTTCCGATATTAACGATGAAGAGACTTTTATTGCTGAAGTCAACATGATCAAGCAGCTTGGTTTTGATGGCAAATCAGTGATAAATCCACGGCAAGTCCGGATTGTCCATCAGATCTTTACCCCGACAGAAAAAGAAATTGCTCATGCCGAGCGGGTCATTGCAGCCTACAATGCGGCCATTGAACGCAATTCCGGGGTTATCAACCTGGACGGGAAGATGATTGACACACCAATGGTGCTGCGGGCTGAGCGGGTGCTGGCCTACGCCAAGTCGGTTAAAAAGTAACAGGGAGGCTTAAGTCATGATTAATGCAGCTGGAAGAATTATTCCGGATCAAATAACAGGGGTGGCTGATGTCCGCCCTTATGCCGGACCATTTGCTACAATTCCCACAGGGCGGATGGTTGGGCCTAAAATTCGTGTTAACAAACCTAAATCAGAAAAGATCGTAAAATCAATTGAACAAGCCATCGAAGCGGCCGGTTTGAAGGATGGCATGACAATTTCCTTTCATCACCATTTCCGCAATGGTGATTATGTGCTTAATCTGGTTGTTGCAGCCATTGCCCAAAAAGGTATTAAAGGCCTGACGCTTGCCCCAAGCTCACTTAATGATATTAACGAAGCCATAATTCCCTTTATTGAACAGGGAATTATTACAGCGATTGAGACAAGTGGCGGGCGCGGTAAACTTGGTAGGCTTATGACTTCAGGCCAGCTGGCTAAGCCGGTTGTAATCCGGTCTCATGGCGGCCGGGCCCGCGCCATCGAAGCCGGCGATCTTAAGATTGATGTGGCTTTTATCGGTGCTCCCTGTTGTGACAGCTATGGCAATATGAATGGGATTAATGGCCGCTCGGCCTGCGGTTCTATGGGGTATGCCATGGTGGATGCCGCCTATGCTGAAAAAGTTGTGGCTATTACCGATAATCTTGTGCCACATCCGGTATACCCTATCAGTATCCCGCAAACACAGGTCGATTTCATCGTAGTGCTTGACAGCATCGGCGATCCCCAGGGTATCGCTTCGGGCGCACTCCGAATCAGCCGTGATCCGCGTGAACTGCTGATCGCCGAGTATGCTACCGGTGTTATTGAGTATTCGGGGTACTTTAAAGAGGGCTGGTCGCTGCAACTTGGCAGTGGCGGGGCCTCATTGGCGGCTGCTAAGTTTATTAAGGAGAAAATGCTGGCCCAGGGGATTGCTGCCAGCTTTGGTGTTGGCGGCATTACTGCACCATTTGTTGATATGCTGGAGCAGGGACTTATTAAAACAATATTTGATGTTCAGGATTTTGATCTCCCTTCGATCGAATCTTTGAAGAATAATCCCAACCATCTCGAAATGTCAGCCTCATATTATGCTAATCCTCATAATGGCGGGCCTATTGTCAATAACCTGGATGTGGTTATTTTGAGCGCGACTGAGGTGGATGTTGATTTTAATGTTAATGTTATTACTGACTCCAATGGCGTGATCATGGGGGCATCTGGCGGTCACTCTGATACGGCTGCAGGCGCTAATCTGGCCATTGTTGTTGCGCCGCTGTTGCGGGGCCGGTTGCCGATGGTGCTGGACAAGGTTAATACAATTGTTACTCCCGGGGAAACGGTTGACGTTATCGTCACCGAACGCGGGATTGCGGTTAATCCGCGACGGACAGACCTTATTGACAATTTCAAAGGTACCGGTTTACCTGTTATGAGTATTCATGACCTGCAAAGGTTAGCCTATGATATGGCTGGTAAGCCTGAAACAATTGCCGTTAGCGATGAGGTTGTGGCTGTTGTTGAGTATCGTGATGGTACGATTATTGATGTTGTGCGGAAACCGTTATAGAAATGGCATAGGTAATTTCTATTTTGGGAAAAGTATGGTAAAATTGGATAGAGAATGACAGAGGGAGATGGAACAGAGCCTTGGATCAAGTAACCTTAGAGGCGATTCTGGCTGCTAAAGAACGGCTGGCTTTCCTTCAGGCTGAAATTAGAAGCGAGTATCAATTGCCTGTAGTCAGCTTTACCACCAACATCCCCGGCATTGTCAAAAACAGCGCCAATATCCAAAAGCTGCTGCAGGCAGCGGTTGACCGTTTCCGGATTGCTGCCCGGGACTGTAGCTTTAGCATTGTGGAAGAGCGCTTTATTTATCCGCTGACCGGGCCGACGGCTATTCTGGCTGTTGACGGCGACGCAGATAAGCTTAAACAGGCGTGTATGGCTATTGAGGAGTCCGGTTTTTATACAAGGCTGTTTGACATTGATGTATTTGATGCTACCGGCCGGCAGATCGCCCGCAGCAGTCTGGGACACCCGGAACGTTCCTGCTTTTTGTGCAATCAGCCGGCCGTATTGTGCCGGCGGCTAGGCCGGCACAGCAGTACGGAGATCGGTGATAACGTTGCCTGGCGGTTAAGTGCTTTTTCTGCTGCTGTTACGAATCCCTGGCCGGCAATTGTCTGGAATATAGGGTCATGGGCGATTGAAGCCATGCTGATGGAAGCCGCGTGTACACCGGCTCCGGGGTTGGTAGACCGCGATAATGCCGGTGCCCATCAGGACATGGATTTTTTTAGTTTTCTGATGAGCAGCAGCGCGCTGGCAGGCAGTATGTTCCGCTGCGCAGCTGCCGGGTGGGGGCACCAGGGAACGCCTGCGGCGTTACTGTCTGTACTGCGCTGGATCGGCCAGGATGGTGAGCAGCAAATGCTGCAGGCCACCGGCGGGGTTAATACGCAGAAAGGACTGCTGTTTTTGCTTGGTATTCTTACCGCTGCGACCACTTACACCTTACAGCAGTCGTCTGGTACCACTGCCGATCAAATACTGGACACCGCAGCTGCCATGACCAGCGGTCTTGTGGCGCGTGAACTGGCCATACTTAAAGTAGGACAAGCAAACGTCAGGCTGACAGCCGGTGAAAAATTATATGTTAAATATGGTGTCACCGGTATCCGGGGTGAAATAGAAGCAGGTGTACCCAGCATAAGAGTGCAGGGACTGCCGGTATTGAAGGCCGCGTTAGGACAGGGACTGTCACTCAATGATGCCCTGGTACATACGCTTTTGAGTTTGATGACAGTTGTCCAGGATACCACGATTTTAAATCGTCATGGCATGGAGATTTTAGATGAGGTTCAAGACCATGCCCGGGTGATCATCGATCAAGGCGGTATGCTGACAACTGCCGGCAGGGCACAGATTGGTGCGCTTGATACCGCCTTTATTGAACGTAATATTAGTCCCGGCGGTGTTGCCGACTTATTAGCTGCCACATATTTCCTATATTTGGTTGAGACTAACAATAAAAAATAAAGTGTTATGGGAAGGAGCTAAATAATGAATAATAATCAACCTGTAAAAATTGTGGAGACAGTCCTGCGGGACGGTCACCAGTCGCTTGCCGCCACACGTATGCGTATTACCGACATGATCCCTATGCTGGAACAACTTGACGAGGCTGGTTTTCACGCGCTTGAGGGCTGGGGCGGCGCAACTTTTGACAGCTGTCTGCGCTTTTTGGGGGAGGATCCCTGGGAACGTCTGCGCACCCTGAAACAATATCTAAAAAAGACCCCTATTCAAATGCTTTTACGCGGGCAAAATGTTCTCGGCTATAATCATTATGCCGACGATGTTGTACGTGAGTTTGTTAACCGGGCTGTTGATAACGGTGTAGGCATTATCCGGATTTTTGACGCATTAAATGATGTGCGTAATCTGGAAGTAGCTATGAAAGCATCGAAAGCAGCCGGCGCGCATGTGCAGGGAGCGTTTGTTTACACCATCAGCCCCTACCACAATCAGGAAAGCTTCCTCAAAGTGGCTAAGGAGTTGGTTGAACTTGGTGCAGATTCCATCTGTATTAAAGACATGTCCGGTCTTTTAGCGCCATATGCGGCTTATGATCTGGTTAAAGCACTTAAAGCAGATATTACTATTCCGATTCAACTACATACGCACTATACCAGCGGCATGGCTTCCATGACTTATCTTAAGGCCATTGAGGCCGGTGTTGATATTGTTGACTGTGCGTTGTCTCCATTTGCCTTAGGTACTTCGCAACCGGCCACCGAGGCAATTGTTGCCACTCTGGAAGGGACTCCGCGTGATACCGGCATTAAGAAAGAAACCCTGTATCCAATTGCTGACCATTTCCGGGCTGTGAAAAAGGAATTGGCCGGAGAATTTAACCTGAATACAGCAATAGACATTGATACTAAGGTGTTGTCCTTCCAGATTCCCGGTGGTATGTTGTCTAATCTTCTGAATCAGATGAAAGAACAGGGGATGGCTGACAAATATCCTGAGCTTTTGGAAGAAATGCCCCGGGTGCGGGCTGAACTTGGCTACCCGCCGCTGGTTACACCAACCAGTCAGATTACCGGCTCTATGGCAGCCTTCAATGTTATGCTGGGGCGTTATAAGATAATCCCCCGAGAGATTAAAGATCTTGTGCGCGGCAAGTATGGCCGTACCCCGGCGCCGATAGACCCTGAATTCAGAAAGATGATCGTTGGCGATGAGCCTGTCATCACTCATCGCCCGGCTGATGATATTGCCCCGCAGATGGATGCACTGCGTCAGGAACTGGCTGAGAAGGGGTACCCTAACGCCTCCACGGAAGATGTATTGTCGTATGCTCTGTTTCCGGAAGTTGCCTTAGGCTTTTTCAGCAAGCATCGCTAGTCACAACGATAAAAGCACTATTTGTTGCTTTCAGCAAATAGTGCTTTTTGCATAGACAGGAAAAAAGAGGACTTTCCTTTGAGGAGGCTGCATATGCCTGAAATAAAGGGGCTGACATGCTCTGCGCTGCTTGAAGCTGTAATGGCTAATGTAGCAGACTGTATTCGTATTGTAGACACCAATCAAAATACTGTGTACTGGAATAACGCCGCCCAGACTATTACTGGTTATTCAGCCGCTGATATGCTGGATAAGCCCTGCTATTTTCTTTTTAGCCACAAGTCACCTGCCTCCACCGGAGAATATTCCGAGACTCAAATAAATTTGCAGTGTAAATCCGGCAAGCAGTTGACGATCAGGATCAAAGGTATTCCTGTTAAAAATGATGCAGGGCAGGTCGTGGCTATTGTTGAAATATTTAATACTGTGGCTGACAGTAGTCTGGAAAAAATTCAGGCCTTGTCCAATTTAGCCTTTAGAGACAGTGTTACTGATTTGCACAGTGCCCAGTATGCTGAGTTAAAGCTGACAAGCTTATTAGAAGAGCTTCGCCGCAGCAGTTTACCCTTTGGTGTGTTGATTTTTCAGATTACGAACCTAAAAGCAATTAATGATAAGCATGGGACAATTGTTGGCGATCAAACGCTTAGATTAATGGCCGAAGTCTTGTCTAACGAAATTTTGCCACCGAATATTGTAAGCCGCTGGCAGAGTGCTGCTTTCTTAGTAACCATCCAAAATACCCGGAAAGGGTTTATTCTGCCGTTTGCCAATAAAATTAAACTGCAGCTTGAACAAACCGTGATTATGAAGATATTCCCTGATCTTGCCGCTGAGATTTGTGTCGCAGGCACAATTGCTACACCTAATGACTCGGCTAGAGGCCTTTTGTACCGGCTAGCCGGACATATTAAACAAAGCGAGGTAAATAATGGAATATATATGGATATCGAGGGTTGAGCTTGTCGTTTGATGAGCTTAATCTTTATTTCTGTGCAATAATATGTTACAATTACTATTCGTAAGTAATATTTAGGAAAGATGGGAATAACGATGATTAGTACAAATAACCTGACATTACAGTTTGGTAAGCGCGTTTTGTTTAAAGATGTCAATATAAAATTTACTCCTGGCAACTGCTATGGCCTTATTGGCGCTAACGGCACCGGCAAATCGACTTTTCTAAAGGTACTATCCGGTGAAGTTGAGCCGAGCAGCGGTGATGTTGCTATTTCGTCAGGTGAACGCCTGGCAGTACTTAAACAAAATCATTATGAATTTGATGAATTTGAGGTCTTAAAAACAGTTATTATGGGCCATGCCCGTCTATATGCCATTATGGAAGAAAAGGATATTCTATATGCCAAACCGGAATTCTCTGATGAGGATGGGATACGGGTATCGGAGCTAGAGTGCGAATTCGCTGAATTAAATGGCTGGGATGCCGAAACAGAAGCGGCTAAACTGTTAAACGGTTTAGGGATTAAGGAAGAGCTCCATCAATTAAAGATGGGAGAAATCAGTGGTAACGAAAAAGTAAGGGTGCTCTTAGCCCAGGCTTTGTTTGGCAACCCTGATATTTTGCTGCTGGACGAACCTACGAATCACCTTGATATTGATTCTATTTCCTGGCTGGAAGATTTTCTGGCTGATTTCCCTAACACTGTTATTGTTGTATCCCATGACCGGCATTTCTTAAATCAGGTATGTACCCATATTGCTGATATTGATTTCCAGAACATCCAACTATATGTTGGTAACTATGATTTTTGGTTAGAATCAAGTGAGCTTGCTTTGCAGCTGGCGAAAGAAGCCAATAAGAAAAAAGAAGAAAAGATTAAAGACCTGCAAAGCTTTATCCAACGCTTTAGCGCTAATGCCTCTAAGTCTAAGCAGGCCACTTCCCGTAAAAAACTGCTTGATAAAATTACGATTGATGACATTCGTCCATCCTCCCGGAAGTATCCGTATGTGGCCTTTAAGCCTGATCGTGAGGCCGGTGCACAACTTTTAACAGTGGAAAACATCAGTAAAAAAATTGAAGATGAACAAATATTAAATGATATCAGCTTTATGGTCAATAAAGGGGATAAGATTGCCTTCGTTGGCCCTGAAGGAACAGCAAAAACAACACTTTTCAAAATTCTCATGGGGGAAATGGAGCCTGACAACGGTTCTTTCAAATGGGGCGTGACTACAAGCCAGGCCTATTTCCCCAAAGATAACTCCCAGTATTTTGACGGCGTAGAGCTGAACCTTGTTGATTGGCTGAGACAATTTTCCCGGGACCAGGAAGAATCCTTTATCCGTGGTTTCCTGGGGAGAATGCTGTTTTCAGGCGAGGAGAGCCAAAAAGAAGCCACTGTTTTATCCGGTGGTGAGAAAGTCCGCTGCATGTTATCAAGAATGATGTTAAGCGGCGCTAATGTGCTGTTGCTGGATGAGCCAACAAATCACCTGGACTTAGAATCCATTACCTCATTAAACACCGGGCTGACAAACTACGAAGGCACACTCTTATTTGTATCTCATGACCATCAGTTCATTCAAACAATTGCCAATCGGATTATCGAAATTACACCAAATGGCATCGTTGACCGTACCATGACCTATGATGAGTATCTGGAGAATGCTGATGTTAAAAAACTATTAGCAACATTATACGGAAAGTAATTGATGTAAGATCAAATCTAAGGAGGCGATGATATGCCACAACCCCGGAGTGTGGCGGCTTTTCATATAAAGAAATATCTAACGCTTTTTGTTGGGTCTATCTTTGCCGCCATAGGTCTTGAAATCTTTTTAGTACCTAATCAGATTATTGACGGTGGCATTGTCGGTATTGCTATTATGTCCAGCCATATTACCGGTATCGACTTGAGTATTTTTGTGATTTTGTTAAACCTGCCGTTTTTATATATTGGGTACAAGCAGATTGGCAAAAGTTTTGCTTTGTCAACCTTGTTTTCCATTATCTCGCTGGCCGGATGGGTCTATGTGCTTCATCCTGTGCCTGAGCTGACGCAGGACTTGTTCCTGGCAGCTGTTTTTGGCGGCATTATCCTGGGGCTTGGGGTCGGACTAATTATCAGGAACGGCGGTTCGCTTGACGGGACAGAGATTATGGCAATACTCCTGGATAAAAAAAGTGGCTTTTCTGTCGGTGAGATTATCATGTTTTTTAACTTGTTTATCCTAAGCAGTGCCGGTCTGGTGTTTAGCTGGGAGAAGGCGATGTACTCGCTGGTCGCGTATTTTATTGCCTTTAAAGTTATTGATGTTACGATTGAAGGCCTGGATGAGTCCAAAGGGGTTATAATCGTTTCTGATAATCCTGATGAAATTGCTGAAGCGCTGATGGCCCGGCTGGGACGGGGAGTGACGGTGCTCCATGGTGCCGGCGGGTTTACCGGTGAACCCAAGAAGGTGTTGTATTCGGTTATAACCCGTTTGGAGATTGCCAAGCTCAAGTCGATTATTTATGAAAAAGATGAAGGGGCCTTTGTCACCATTCAAGAGGTCCATGACGTCCTGGGTGGCAGGGTCAAGAAAAAGGCTATACACTAATGTTAAAAAAGAGATTGCCATACTGTTCTTGCAATGCCGGAAAGTGAACCTCATTGCAAACAATAGTAACGCAATCTCTTTTGTGCATCTCTTTCCTGGTGCAGAGTATACATAGCTGGATTCAGGGATAGGTGATACAATAATTACCGATAATAGTTGAATAAGCTATTATAGGAGAAAAATATGTCTGATAATACCTTCGAGCATGTCACAATTGAAAAGGTACAGCGTCCGGATTTAAAGAAATTGGAACAATTATTTGCCAGTGCTTTTGGCGATGAGATCGATATAGACCAAATTAGACGTCGGATCCATCGCACCAGGCAGTTTTACTATATCCTCCATCCCTTAAGCAAGTTTTCAGCCTGGATTAGAAATCATTTTAACATTTATGTTGTAAAAATAACGGGGCGGGTCATTGGTTTCATTCAGGTATCCTATCTTAACCAAACGCAGCTGCATGTTGACTACATAGCTTTTAGTAAACAGTATCGGGGCCAGGGGCTGGGTACCTGGGTTTTAACAAAGCTGCTGAAAGATGTAGCTGATGTTAATGATTATGATGTCGTACTTGAGGTTCGGGTTGACAATCCGGCGTATAGTTTTTACCGGCGTCTGGGATTTAGACAAATAACCCAAATACTGCATTATGCAAAGCCTTTAACCTCAGGTTATGATTTGCCGGTAGCGCAGGCTGAGGTTCTAACCGGATTCCGCGAACTCAGGGGAGCGGACAGAGCCAGGCTCTACCGCTTATACCTGGAATCAGTCCCACTATCGTTACGCCGGGTAGTTAAACGGACTTATGGCGAATTTAATCCCAGTATGATGGTCAGAAACCTGGAATGGCTTAAGAATAACCTGATGCGGAAACAACAAATGAACTATGTCGTGGAACAGCAGGGAAAAATAGTGGCTTTGTTGACAATTAACAGTTATCTGAAAGCAAACAGTCATATGTTTAGCCTGATTCTTCACCCGTCGCATGAACCCCTGCGGCAGGTTATCATTAAAAAAGCCAGCAGTATTTTAATCGCCAATGGCTGCCAGGGCATTATTAGTACCACCATCTATAGTGATGATTGTTCGAAACAAAGAGCGTTGGAGGAACTGGGGTTTAGCAGTGATTTAGCCTATCACCTGATGTTCCGGCCATCGGCGATAAAACTAAAAGAAACAAGCCGGGCCGTGGCCCCGGTCCCGGTCAGACTACCTGCTCTAACCGACAGAAGCCCACTTAGAAAACAAAATTAGGGAAGGGATATTTTATGCCTGAAATTCCTGAGATTGAAACTGTCAGAGTACATCTTGAACATAAGGTACAAGGACAGGTCATTGAACAAGTGACTGTCAATCGTGAGAAAGCGCTTAATGTGCCTGTTCAAGATTTTATCGGCGCCACAACCGCCCAGCAGATCACTGCCATTCGCAGGCGTGCGAAGCAAATCATCATCAGTCTGTCGAATAAACACGCGCTTGTTGTGCATTTCATGCTTGAGGGGTATATGCGCTTATTTTATCCCAGTGAAGAGCTAACCGGGAGGCCTACGGTTGTATTTATGCTGAATTCGGGGCAAAAGTTAGCTTTTTTTAAGCTTAACCTGGGCTATCTTCACCTGGTTCCTACGGTAAACCTGGCTGAGATGCATGAATTGGACAGGCTTGGCCCTGAACCGCTTGCAGCGGATTTTACCCTGGAAAAATTCTTGGAGCTATTGGCACAGCGTAAGGGAATGATTAAACCGCTGCTTTTGGATCAGGAATTTATTGCAGGCATTGGTAATGTGTATTCTAATGAGACGCTGTTCTGCAGCCGGATTATGCCTGAGCGCAAGGCTTCACAGCTTACAACGTCAGAGCGGCAGAAGCTATATCATTGTATCAGGGAAATCTTAGCCCGGGCGATAAAATTCGGTGGTGTGTATGAGGAAAAGTTTGCTTCAGATGATAATTTAACAGGCGGGTTTGAGCCTTACTTGCAGGTTGCTTATCGGACAGGCCAGCCATGTACTGTTTGTAGTCAGCTGATCGAGAGTAAACGTGTGGGGGGCAGGAATGCCTTTTATTGTCCTGTCTGCCAGAAATAGGTACAGGGTCAGGTTTTGGCTGACCCTGTACCTATTTACCTTTGTGCTATAGTTTGCTATAGTATACCAATAAATGGCTTGGAGAGTGATGGAGATGTTTAAACAAATGCGGCGATGTGACCGGCAAGCGGGTGTTGAAGATACTGTTGCTATTTTGGAGAAGTGCGAGTATGGAGTTCTGTCAACGGTAAATCCGGACAGTGTTCCGTATGGTGTACCGCTTAGCTATATATATAAAGACGGCAGCATATATTTCCACAGTGCCGGAGAAGGGCACAAGCTAGATAACATTACTGCTAATAGTAAGGTTTCTTTTTGCGTTGTCGGTGATAAAAAATCATTACCCGAAAAATTTACGACAAACTATGAAAGTGTTATTGTTTTTGGGCAGGCCAGTCCAGTGCAGGGGGCGGAAAAAGAAGCGGTACTGCTTGCGCTCATCAGCAAATATGCCCCTGATCATATGGTGGCAGGGGCAGAATATGCCCGGAAGGCAGGGGATAAAACAACCGTAATAAAGGTTATTATTGAACATATTACTGGCAAGGTACGGGCGTGATAGCTGTGAGCGAGAATGAGGTTAAGCAACAAATATGTCAGATAGGTAAGCGCATGTATGACAGCGGTTTTGTTGCAGCTAATGACGGCAATATTACTGTAAAGCTGAGCGGAGGTGAGCTTATCACCACTCCGACTGGGGTAAGTAAGGGTTTTATGACGCCTGAGATGATGATTAAGGTAGATATGGAAGGTAATGTGCTTATGGCCAATGACACCTGGCAACCTTCATCAGAACTCAAAATGCATCTGCGGGTATATAAAGATCGCCCTGATGTCCGGTCAGTTGTACACGCTCATCCGCCTTATGCCACGACGTTTGCTATTGCGCATATGCCGCTAAATAAGCCGTTGGTCGCAGAGGCTGTTGTTGCTCTGGGGTGTGTACCGGTAGCGGAGTACGGAACTCCTTCTACCAATGAGATACCTGAGGCAGT
>JAQSXM010000403.1 GCA_029256645.1 Sporomusa sp.
GATAAAACCTCGTTTTGCAGCAGCTGTCATTCAATGCAGCATGTTGCAGCCACATGGCAGGTGTCTAACCACCGCCAATTTACCTGCGGTGACTGTCATTTACCCCAGGAGAATATTGTAGAAAAAATGCTTGTCAAAAACCAAACCGGCATCCATGATACGTATCATGAATTTTTACGTGATTATCCTGACACAATCCGGATCAGTGCCAAAGGCAGAGCCATTGTCGAACGCAACTGCCTGCGTTGCCATGCCTATACAGTGGCCAATACCGCCATGGCAGCAGGTGGACAATCCTGTACGAAATGCCATAAGGGTATGATTCACAACCAACTTGTTATTAAGGAGGGGGTTCGCGTTGAATAGGACACAAAAACTGCTGATTGCGTTTTTAGCGCTTATTTTTTTGTTTACCGGGGCCGTGCTCTGCCGGGTATGGGTTTTTAAGCCACAGTCGACAATTAAACTTGTTAAAATTCCTGTTGGTGAATATGATACCGAGACATGGGGGAAGAACTATCCGTTAGAGTATGCCAGCTATAAAAAGAATCTGGAAACAGCGCCGTCCCCGACCGGTTATGGCGGTAGTGTTAAAGTGCAAAAAGCCGAGATGCAGCCAGAACTGTACACTAACTTTAAGGGTAATCCGTTTAGTAAAGACTATACTGAAGACCGGGGCCACCCCTATGCCCTGGAGGATTTGCGGGAGTCCAAGCGGATTGCCCCTGCTGCCAAGGGGGCTTGTATTACCTGTAAAACCCCTTACGTAGAACAGTTTTATAAAGAGATGGGCTGGGGTTATGCCAATAAGCCGCTCACCGAATTAATGGATAAGGCTAAGCATCCTGTTACCTGTGCGAACTGCCACGATCCGGAAACAATGGGCCTGCGGGTCATTAATCCGGCCTTCACGGAAGCCATGCAGAAGCGGGGTATTGATCTCAGTAAAGCCAGCCGGGAGGAAATGCGCAGCTATGTTTGCGCGCAATGCCACTCTGAGTACTATTTTGAGCCAGGTACGGCTAAGGTTATCTTCCCCTGGGATAAAGGGCTGACACCCCAGCAGATGTATGAACACTATTCCACTAAGCCGAACGGGTTTGCCCAGGATTTTATCCACCCGGACTCTCAGGTGCCTGTACTCAAAGCACAGCACCCGGACTATGAAGAATGGCAAAACGGTGTTCACGGCCAGTTTGGCGTTTCCTGTGCCGACTGTCACATGCCATATATGCGCAGCAATGGTCAGAAATACACCTCGCATTGGGTAACCAGTCCGCTCAAGACGCTGGATGAATCCTGCTCTCCTTGCCATTCTCAGGGCAAAGAACTGTTATTTAGCCAGGTAAAGGCCTTTCAGGATAACGTATGGCAGCTTCAGCATACCGCAGGGCTCCAGATTGCCAGGGCGCATGAAGCCATCCAAAAGGCCGGTGCCAGCAGTGCCGCCAATCAGGCTGAGTTGACCAATGCCCGCGAACTGCTGCGTCGTGCCCAGTGGTATTGGGATTATGTTGCCGCGGCCAACAGTATGGGTTTCCACAATCCTGTACAGGAGCTTAACACCCTGGGACAGGCGATTGATTTAGCCCATCAGGCCATTGATGCCGCCAATAAAGCGGCTGGCACCAATACCTTATAAGGAACAAATGCCCCTGCCGGATTCTGTGAATTCAGCAGGGGTTTATTCTCTTTACCGCCCTCTGGCAGACAATCACGGTTATTTGGTGATAACACAGTTTCGGGCTACATCTTTTCCGGTTGATCTGGAGGGCTGGCATGGTTACAACATGCCGGTCCTTTTCTTACATTTCCGGCCAATTTTCTTAAGTTATAAGAAAAAATACCAGATCTGATGCATTTGTATAGATAAATTAAAAGGATGCTGTAAAAATATGGCGAAATTATTTTATAAATATCTGGAAAGAAGATGGATAACACCAATTATAAAAATTTGATAGGAGATATAATGAATGATTCCAGCATCTGTGGCTCAACGGACATATCTTCTCACGACAATTATGTTTACTGTGCTTATGCTCTTTTTTGTCTACCGGAATGCTGAAATGATGAAAGAACAGATGTTTCAGCAAAAAGAGCGCGAATTATTAATGATTGCTTCTTTTTTGGATCAGCAGATACCACAGGCTGTAGAGGATATGCTAAAAGATGCGGTAATACGAAGGTTGTCGCATCAGGAGAAGGTAGGCTTACTGAATCCTCAGCTTCAGGCAGTTTTGGCAAAAGTAGGCCAGGAATATCAGAACTGCGGCCTGGGATATGGCATCAATGAGGAGCGGCTTGCCGTTTATCCGCCAAGGCCGGAGATCCTGACCCGGCCTTTTGCCGATGCCGGTCTGACTGCCATTGAGCAAGCCTATGCAACCAAGAAAATAGTGATATTCACAAATAACAAAAATACCCTCTGGAATTGCCCGACCCTTAGTGTATTATATCCTCATATTGTCGATGGTGAAGTTGCTTGGTTTACCTGGACAAATGCTAAATTAGAATATCTTAATGGCACATTTATGGCTGCTGTCTGGCAATCATGTGTCACTTTCTTTCTATTATGGGTTGGTGCCATGCTGATTTTGCGTTATACCTTTCGCCAGTTTGAAACCTCGCTGAGTAATATGGCTGCACAGGTTGTATCTAAAGATGACAGTTCTGAGCAACTGCAGCGGTTTCCTGAGTTAGAGCCGCTGCTTACGGCCATTATCTCTTTGCGAAAAGGGATGGAAGAAGAGTGTATTGCCAAGACACACCTGAACCAGGAGCTTTTGGTGTTAAATCACCGGCAGCGGATATTTAAAATCTTCTTCACCAGGAATCTTGCCCCGATGGCTATCGTCCGGCAGGCAGATCTTATGATCGTTGATGTTAACTATGCCGCTGAGATGCTTATGCAGTCTAACCGGAATGATATTACCGGGCGCAGCGTGCATGATTTAAATTTGGGCAATGCAGAATCGCCGAGCATAATCGCACGTCTGAAAGAATTGGCGGTAAACGGGTATACTACCGGCTTTGTGGAATTTAAAACCATTGCGGGTGAGAATCGTTATGGCATAATTTCCGTCATCAAGACTGATTACTGTGAAGAAGAGCAGTATTTAATCACCCTAATTGACATAACAAGACAGCGCTTTAGTGAAGAACGGTTTTTAAAAGCCTTCCATTCCAATCCTCTGATGATGTGTATTGTTTCGATGAAAGATTGGAGACTTGTTGATGTAAATCAGGCGTATTTGACTGTCATTGATCGTACCTATGAGGAGGTAGTGGGTAAAACCTCCGCGCAAATCGCTTTATGGAAAGACGAAAGCTGTTTACAACAACTACACACCGAATTACTCAGGGCGCAGGGCAAATACCAGAACTTTGAGATTGATATCGTCAAAAGCTACAAAGAAGTCAGGACCGTACTGTTTTC
>JAQSXM010000404.1 GCA_029256645.1 Sporomusa sp.
TTTTTGCCGACAAAGTATTCACCTCGTTACTAATCTCATTTTTATTCTAGCAGGTTTTACGTGCGAGACTGTTAACGTCAGGTTAAACGCGCGTTAATTTTTCTAAGTAAAAAAACGCCCACGTTCATTGCTTACTCAATTGCAAACAAGAGCGGCGCGTTGATTGGTTAAACTGTTTGACTGTTGGTTTGCGTAGCGGCGCTGCGGCGATCACAGACCAGGCATGATCCGGCCTGCTGTTTAGCCTGCTTTTTCAGGTCGGCGGCTACCTCTGCAATCTCCAGGTAATTAGTAAACATATGTAGTCGGTTAATTACGACTGCAATGGAGATAGACACTATGGGGAAGTGTTCAAGCTGTCCCTTGCGATTTTTAACCTCTAAGTAACCTTTGATTAAATCATCAGGATGGTACTGACTTTTAATCTCGTGGTCAAATAGTTCAATAATGCTTGTAGCGATGCTTGGGACACATTCAGGTTTAGTAATAATGATAAAATCATCGCCGCCAATATGACCGAGAAAGTCATCAACAAAACCGGACTTACCGATGCTGCGGCTTAATACCTGTGAGGTTAAAAGCAGTACTTTATCACCGCGCTCAAAACCATATTTATCATTGTACGCCTTAAAATTGTCAAGGTCAAGATACATAACTGCAAAAGGCTCTTTAGCCTCGACAAGTTCTTTCAAGCGGTCTTCAATTACCAAATTGCCTGGCAGGCCGGTAAGTGGGTTAGAATTATGGGCACGGCGGATTTGTAGGTTAGTAATTTTGTTAAGCAGGGACATAATGGATACCACACCCACAAACTTACCGTCTCTTACGACAATAATAAAGTCATAGAGATGAGAGTCCTCCCTGATCATTGCCATTTGGGATACTGCTTCGAGCGGTAGCTCAGCATTGACGATAAGCGGGTGTTTATCCATTACCCGTTCAACTGGACGCCGGTAATATAGTGATATGCCGTAATTGGTTCCCAATTGATAGTACAATTTATCTTTCATCAATAAGCCGACTGGACAGTCACCATCAACAATGACAATACCACTCGTTTGCTCTATTGTAAAGATTTCTTCAACAGCACTTACTACAGTGGTGGGCTGAATTGTAGGAATCTGTTCGACAATTTCGCCAATGCTAACCCCAAGTCCTCTGCGGGAACGGGATCTAGCCTGAGCATCCTGGAAGTTGTACTCGGCAATCATTTCAAGCACCTCCTGTGGTATTTCAGGCGGCGGGAAAGCAGGCCGCGCTAGAAAAAAACCCTGACCATAGTGAACGCCTCTACTAATAAGGCTGGCCAGTTCGT
The DNA here is from genome assembly GCA_029256645.1 of Sporomusa sp. Next base: position 1,316 of record JAQSXM010000404.1, read on the forward strand.
CAGCACTCTCAATCCCTTCGGCAATAATCTTGCTGTGAATAACGTCAGCCAGCTTGGTCATGGCATCAAGCATCGCCTGTTTGAGCGGGTCTTTATCGACATCATGGACAATTGAACGGTCAAGTTTGATATAGTTCGGCCTGAGCTCGGCAATGGATTGCAGGCTGGAATAGCCTGCACCGGCGTCGTCAATCGCGATGCTGTAACCCTGGGCCCGATAGTGGTTGAGTGATTTGCTGAAACTGTCAAAGTCAGTAATGGCCGTTCGTTCAGTAATCTCAAACGTAACCTGTTCTGGATTGAGGCCCTGTTTTATTACAAACGCTTTGGTTAGACCGCCGCGAAAGTTAGGGTCTTTAACAACCTCTGCATTCATATTAAGAAATAATCTCTGATTTTTCTCCAGGTTATTTAAATGACTCAGTGCCGCTTCCCGGCAAACCTGCTCCAATGCGAGCAATTTGTCATTATCTACGGCAACACTAAAAAGTTCGATTGGATAGTGCAGCGGGCTGCCTGCCGGGCCCCTGCTTAAGGCTTCATACCCCATAATCGCCCCTGTTTTCAGATTAACGATAGGCTGATAAACAGGAGCGATTTTTTTGTCTCTAATGATTATCGCAAGCTCTTCTTTCAGGTCTGCCGCTGTGGAGGGCTGCTTAGACGGCTGCGACCCGCTAAAGAAAGACAGGCCACCGGTTTGTAATGCTAGTGTATTAAAGGCTAAAACGTTGCTGCATATGCCTTTCAGCAACTGCGGCAGCTTAAGCGGCATAGGAAATACCTCCTAGGAATCGACTACTGTTAAATACATTATAATCCAGAAGGCATCAGAACTTTGTAATGATTGTGTTAACTTTTTGGAAATGTATGTAACAGGCTTGCAATTGCCATAATAACAAAGAAAGTAAATGTTTAGTGAGGTGGAATTACGATGAACAGAAAAAGTATTATTTGTTTCGCGGTGTTTGTATGTCTGTGTCTGGCGCTTGCAGGCTGCAATAATCAGCCGCTGAAGAAGCCTGAAACACCGCAGATGCCTCAGAATCCGTCAACCCCCAAGCAGGCAGCCCAGCAGAATGAACCGGATATTACCGTGTTTATGCATGAAACAGGTGAGAAGAAAACCATGAAAATGGAGGAATACATTGCTGGGGTAGTGGCCGGAGAGATGAAAAATGACTGGCCGGTACAGGCGCTGGCTGCGCAGGCGATTATAGCCCGAACCTTTACCGTGGAGGCCATTGAGACCAAAGGTGGCGTTCCTGATCGCGGCACCCAGGCTTCAACTGATATCAAAGAGTTTCAGGCATATAGTGCCAAGGATGTTAATGATAATGTAAAAAAAGCCGTGCAAATGACGCGCGGCATGGTTATAACCTATCAGGGAAAGCCTATTAAAGGCTGGTTCCATGCGTCTGCCGGCGGCATTACCGCCACTGCAAAAGAAGGGCTTAACTACCGGGATGCAGAACCGCCGTATATCCAGTCAGTGCAGTCACCAGATGATTTAGCACCAGAAGATGTTAAGAAATGGACGATTGTTTTCCCAAAAGAAAATGTCATTGCCGCTATGAATAAAGTGGGTAAAAAGGTAAGTGATATCAGCAGTATCGAGATTGGTCAGAAAGGCCCGTCAGGACGGGCTACAATGCTTAAGATCAATAAGAATGTTGAGGTCTCAGGCCCGGAACTTAGGGTAGCTTTAGACAGTACCAAGCTAAAATCTATGCTTCTGGATAAAATTGAGGTGAGTGAAGACAGTGTAACCTTTGCCGGCAAAGGCTATGGGCATGGTGTAGGAATGTCCCAGTGGGGTGCTAACAGCATGGCCAAAGACGGCAAACAACCTGAAGAGATTGTTACTCATTATTTTAAGGATGTAAAGGTGGAAAAGCGTTGGAATTAGTAAAATAGCGTAATCAGACTGGTGATGGGAATGCCGCGAAGGAGGGTATTTATGTCTAGAATTGCCCGCCGCGAAAGCGCCAATATTACCTTCTATAATATTGTAGTTGTTCACCGGCGTTCCCCCGGTCTGGTCGCTTGGTGGTCTGCAGCTTTCCCTGGTTTTGGCTTTATCTGTTTGGGCAGCTATACTAAAGGCTATCTTTTGGTTA